>CAZDFA010000052.1:0-15728 GCA_964504555.1 uncultured Flavobacteriaceae bacterium
ATTAATTGTATTATGAACATGTACATCATGTGTAGAAGTTTGTCCATAGGCATTTGGATTAAAAACGACAAGAAGAAGCCATATTACGTTGGTTAATAAAGTGGAAACTTTTATAATAATAAGTAGGTTTACAAATAAGACAAGCATACTTTTTAGATTTTGGGTAAAATAAAAACACTAAAAATTGTTAGCGATTATCTATAAAAAACTGGTATTTGTGTTTTTTTGACGAAACAATAGTGTGTTTTAACGATAAAATATAAAGTATTGCGCTGCTTGTGGTGTTTGGAGATTCTGGACAACCAAGGATTTATTCTTTGAGAAAAACTTGGTATACCCCTGAATATAAAAAGGTCAACTCTAAGTTGACCTTTTTGTAGCGAGAACGAGAATTGAACTCGTGACCTCCGGGTTATGAATCCGACGCTCTAACCATCTGAGCTACCTCGCCAAAAATGCTTTAGACACATAAGTCTTAAGCGGGTGCAAATATAAAAACTATTAGCGGTGACAACAATATTAAGGTCTAAATAAAAGAAGGATTTTTTTTTTGATACACTAATTATTTCAATATATTGCTTATGTTAATCAACTGCTCATGAGTGAAAAAGTAAAATTTGAAATTGAGTTTGTTATACAAGCCTCTCCCTCATTGCTATATCAATATATGGCGACTCCTTCTGGAATGAGCGAATGGTTTGCTGATAATGTAAATTCAAGAGGAGAGATTTACACCTTTATTTGGGATGGTACTGAAGAACAAGCTAAAGTACTTGCTAAAAAGAATGGTGAACGTATGCGTTTTAAATGGGTGGAAGATGAGGATGAACCATATTTTTTTGAATTGCGCATCCAGGTAGATGAAATTACTAAGGATGTATCTCTTATAATAACAGATTTTGCTGAAGAAGATGAGGTTGACGAAGGGAAAATGTTTTGGGAAAATCAAATTTCTGAATTAAAATTGATTATTGGCTCGACTTAAGGAATAGAGATAACCCTATATTTGTCCCGCTTTTTAGCGGGATTTTTTTATGATAAATAGTAACGGAACCTTTAGCTCAACCGAAGAGGCTAATTTTAAGTATACCAATAGAGGACTACTTTATGGCGATGCTGTTTTTGAGACAATTAAGGTGGTAAATACAAAACTACTCTTTTGGGAAGATCATTATTTTAGACTAATGGCATCTATGCGCATTTTACGCATGCAAATCCCTGGGACATTTACACCAGAATATTTAGAATATCAGCTAAAGGAAACAATTAAGGCTTCGCAATTAGAAGATAAGCCATGCCGAGTGAGGCTAACGGTATACCGTGATGGAGAAGGCAAATATCTACCTGAGACAAACAATGTGGCATTTTTTGCTTTCGCAAAAGCGATACCATCTCCTTTTTATATTATTGACGAAAGACCTTATGAAGTTGAACTATATAAGGATCATTATTTAAGTGCAGATTTGTTGAGCACCCTCAAAACTACCAATAAAGCGATTCAAATTTTAGGGAGTATTTACGCCAAGGAAAATAATTACGACTCTTGTTTGGTACTCAATACCTCAAAGAATGTTGTTGAAGGACTAAGCGGAAATTTATTTATGGTTTCGGGTAACACTATAAAAACTCCACCATTGTCGGAAGGATGCCTACGTGGTATAATTAGAAAGCAGTTACTATCATTCAAAGCACTTGATGATTATGAGCTCATAGAAGCGCCCATATCTCCATTTGAGCTCCAAAAAGCTGACGAACTCTTCTTAACTAACGTGATTACAGGAATACAACCAATAACCAAATACCGCAGGAAAGCTTATAAAAATACTGTAGCAAATGCTTTGCTGAAAAAACTAAACATAAAAGCCCGTTTGGGTTAGTTATTGTTGGGGTTTTCTGGCGCATTGGCCCAAACGCTATAGGAACCACCTAAGGCTACCATAAAATTACGCCACATGGCAGGGCAATATTTTTTGATAATCTCCTGTTGATGTTCATTTTCTTTCACCACCCAGGTTTCACCTTCTATTTCCTGTTCAAGTTGATTAGCATCCCAGCCAGAATAGCCTAAGAAAAACTGTATATCATTTTTGGTAATTGTACCTGATTGAATTCCAGCAGTAACTTGTTCAAAATCGCCTCCCCAGTACAAACCATTGGTAATAGGAATACTATTTGCTATTAAATATGGTATAGTATGAATATAGTATAGGTTATCCTGTTCTACAGGGCCACCATTGTGAACTGGGATTTCGTTTTTGATTTCAGGAATAAAATCCACTAGACTATATTCTAAGGGTTTATTAAGAATAAAACCTATGGTTCCATCCTCGCTATGTTCTACCAGTAAAATAACAGCTCTATTAAATGATACATCTCCAATTATTGATGGCTTTGCAACTAGTAAACTTCCTTTGATTGGTTTTAGAGCGATTTTTATAGCTTTTAATCTTGTATTAAACTTAGGCATAATTTAATAGCCGTGCAAAAATTACTGCAACTAAAAAAGGCTGCCCAAAGGCAGCCTTTATATTTTAAGTTTAGTTCTATAATTAGTTAATAGAGTCAGCTAGTTCAGAACCTGCTTTAAACTTTACTACATTTTTAGCAGCGATTTGGATAGTTTTTCCAGTTTGAGGGTTTCTTCCTTCACGTGCGTTACGCTTAGAAACAGACCAAGACCCAAAGCCTACTAAAGAAATTCTACCTCCTTTTTTAAGTTCACCTTCTACGTTGCCTAAAAATGACTCTAAAGCTTTTTTTGCAGATGCCTTTGTAATTCCAGCGTGCTCCGCCATTCCATCAATTAATTCTGATTTGTTCATAATAAAAAATTTAATTATTTATTTGGTTAATATTTTTTTTCATAAATACTCAGACAAATTTAGATGGAAAATCTGTTCACGCAAGTAATAGCAAGGGAAATCAGCGTTTTTGTTGATAAATAGGAGCTATTGTTAATAAAGAAGACTCCTTTTTTGCATTTTACGTAAACCTAATATACATAAGGGTTTAGAAGAGTTTTGAATTTTCTGGAAAATTGTAACCATTTAAAAGTTCCTTTGCAGTCATTTTTCGCTTCCCTGGCATCTGTAATTCTTCGATTTCTAACGCATTTTCTTGTGTCCCGACTAAAATATGTTTGTCTTTAATAAATAGGTGGCCAGGTGAGAGCGCAATTTTTGGTTCACTAGGTTTTACCTTATAAATTTTTACGCGCTGTATGGTCTTTTGGTTATCATATTGACACCAAGAGCCAGGGTAGGGGTTCAATCCCCGTATAAGATCTGTAATTACAGAAGGTGAAGCATCCCAACTAATTTTTGTGTTATCTTGATTTAGCTTGTATGCCGTTTTTAAATTTTTGCTAGTTGGTTGTATTGTGGTTTGAGCTATGCCAGCTGCTATATCATTAACTGTTTTTAGAATCAAGGCTCCTCCTTGTAACATTAGTTTATCATGTAGACTACCGGCAGTGTCCTCTGAGGATATCATCGTTTTTTCTTGATAAATAATAGCACCTGTATCTATTTTTTCGTCTATAAAAAAAGTGGTAATCCCAGTTTCTGTTTCTCCGTTTATTAATGCCCAATTAATAGGTGCAGCGCCTCGATATTGTGGTAACAAAGAGGCATGCAAATTAAATGTGCCAAACTTCGGGAGTTTCCATACGACTTCTGGTAGCATTCTAAAAGCTACCACAACAAAAAGATCTGCTTCCAGTTCTTGAAGTTCTTTGTTAAAACTATCATCCTTCAAATTGGTTGGCTGCAATACGCCTATATTGTTTTCAAGGGCATATTTTTTGACGGCACTTGTTTGTAATTTTCTTCCCCTGCCTGCAGGTTTATCTGCAGCTGTGATTACACCAACTACGTGGTGGTTACTTTGGTGCAGTATATCTAAACTGGCAACAGCAAAACCTGGTGTGCCCATAAAAACAATTCGTAAACTTTTTGTCATGTATTCTTTATACTATAGGTGTTATTGGGGGTGATAATAATCTTTTTTTGGTCTAAAAGCAATTTTAGCGTGTCAATAATGAGTTGATCTTTGAGACCTAATTGCATAAGCTGTTGAGAGGTTTTATCGCTTTCTCGTAAAGCGTTTAAAACAATTAATTTAGATGTTTTATCCTGTGAGGCAGTGCTTATTTGCTCACAATTATCACAATGAAGACAGGGTTTATCTAGTATTTCATTAAAATAGGCCAATAACATTTGATTGCGACAAGTAGATGTGTTTTCTATAAATTGCTCAACCTGATATATTTTTGCTTCTTTTTGACTTCGGTATTTTTTTGTATAGCCCAAAATAGGACTTAGGGTTCTTTTATCCTCTCGAGGAACCAGAAAACACAGACTACTATCAAATTCTGAAAATTTATAATCCAAAATGTCATCTTGTTGCGCCAAGAGTAAAATCTGATGAATTTCCCTAGATAAAAGATTTACTTTTTGCGCTAATACTTCTAAATTAATAGTAGTTATTTGATCAAAAATGCCAGTATAAGTGCGCAAAAGAGCTTGAATAATCTCATTGCTGCTAGGGTTGCGCAAGGTGTACATACTTAGGGCAATATCACTTACTTTGATTTGAACGGATGTTTGTTGTGAATACACTTTTACAAGTTGCAGAATCCCTTGTTGTTCTAGGAGCCGAAGCGTATTATAGGTTTTTACGGTTGGGAGCTTATACCTTTTACAAAAAAGACTCAGGCTAAATTCGTAAAAAGTATGTTCTCCCTCTCCATAGGCTATCTGAAAATAGGTGTTTAAATATTTGTAGGTCTGTTTTACAGATGTTTTATCAGGTAGGGATTTAATGAATTGATGGCGAAGGCGTAGTATATCATTTTCATTATAAATTAAAACGGCATTTGCGTGTTGTCCTTTACGACCGCATCTTCCCGTTTCTTGATAGTAGTTTTCCAGACTATCTGGTATTTCGAGATGAATAACACAGTCTACATCTGCTTTATCTATACCCATACCAAAGGCGTTTGTACAAACCATTACATTGCAGGTATTGTTTAGCCAGAGCTCATAATTTTTTTGACGATCTATGGAGGTCATCCCTCCGTGATAAGAGGTAGTCTTGATATTTCTGGTGTTTAATATCTGCTCTAATTGCTTGGTAGCTTTTCTGTTGCGCACATAAACCAATGCACTTTGTTTTGATTTTGTTAATGCGTCAATTAATGCCCGTTGTTTATCACTGGTTTTTATGATGGTATAGTTAATATTTGATCTATAAAAAGAGCTTTTATAAACCTTGTCTTGATCGAGATCTAAATCTAAATGTAGATTGATATCATCTAAGACTTTTGGGGTTGCGGTAGCCGTAAGGGCAAGGCAGGGAATATTAGGAATTAGCGGTCGTATTTCTTTAATCTTTAGGTATGATGGTCTAAAGTCATGACCCCATTGCGAGATACAATGTGCTTCATCAATTGCGATGAGATTAATATTCATTTCTGAGAGTCTATTTCTAATGAGCTGCTGTTGCAGCCGCTCAGGAGAAAGGTATAATAACTTGTAATTGCCATACATACAATTGTCCAATAAGTCAATGATTTCATTTTGAGGTATACCTCCTGTTAATGCAATAGCCTTTATACCTCTACCTTTTAAGGCCTGAACCTGATCTTTTATTAGAGCTACCAACGGCGATATTACTAAAGTAATTCCGGGAAGCAAGAGTGCAGGCAGCTGATAACACAAAGACTTACCACCACCCGTTGGAAGCAAAGCAATGGTATCTTTTGTTTCAAGTATGCTGTTAATTATTTGTTCTTGAAACGGTTTAAAAGAGTCATACCCCCAATATTTTTGCAATATGTCCTTTGGCTGAATGCTCAACTATTGAGTTGTTTTACAATAAAATTAGCTCTATTGGCAATTGTGTCTTTTGGTACTGTTATAGGTACATAGCCTAGAGATGTATAGGTTTTTACAAGCGCATGATGTATGGCAACGGCTTCTTCAAAACTCTCAAATCGCTGTGCATCTTTTTTATAGATTTCCGCCCAAGGCGGAAAAACAAAAACTTGATCGTATTTATTTTCTTTACAAACCTCTGTAAAAGCCTGTGGAATACTTTGATCAAAAAATTGCATATAAGCCAAGACATCTGGCATACCTCTATCAAAAAAAGCAACTGTCTCTTTAAGTGCAGTTGCTTCATTATAATGCATTAAACGACCTTCTAAAATACTGTTATTAAATTGCATACTGTTATTAGCCATTACAATAGGGTTAGATTGACTATGACTGGATTTTTCTTCTGGACTTAATGCATCAGTCAAGGTTCTTATAATTTCCAGAAAACAAATAAAACCTTGTTCCAGCAAATGATTAATTACTGACGTTTTACCAACAGAGGGCCCACCCGTACATACTATTTTTTGCGTTTTCAAAGTATAGGTTTAACTACAAATATCGCAACAATATTATAAGTACTAAAGTGTATCTTTGCCTTAGTTTATAAAGATTAAATGCTCCCAAATAAAGACACTGAGGCCTTTTACGCCAAGTTAAAATCACAACTTAGTGATACTGCATTATGGCCGTCTCCCTATTTGTTCAAATTTATTGTACCTACCGATGAGTCCCGGATTCAACAGATAGTGCAGTTCTTTGATCATTTGGGTGCTGTTATTACTAAGAAACCATCTCGAAATGGCAAGTATACCAGCGTCTCCATAAATGTAAAAATGCAAAACCCTGATGCCGTCATTCAAAAATATAAAGACGTTAGCGTAGTTGAAGGGGTTATTTCGCTTTAAGCGAAAAGATCAACTGGACTTTTCCACCTTTTTATAAATAATATAAGAATAAACCAGAGGTATAAGTGCCAGGGGTAGGCTTATACCAAGTATCACATAAATGAATGTTATAGCTGGCAGAATTAAGGATAAACCGATTAGCAACAATCCTCCAATCAACCAAATTCTTCCTGCCATTCGATGCGTTTTTTTCCAAACCACTTCATTTTCTAAGGTCCAAGGCGTACGTATACCAATGAAGTAATTAGATTTTACTGATGGTAAATAGTTACCTATAGCAGCAAATAACAAACCTATAATGAGTCCCAGTGTATTTGGGTTTGATATCCCTTGCTGTTGTGTACTATACAATATAAATAGGGATAAAGCACTCATAAATAGCATAAAAACAAATTTGAGTTGGTAAAATTTGCTGCCCATGTTTTGCAATTGTTTCTTAGGATCTATTTTAGGAATGATGAGAAATATAAGATATACTAATCCTACTGTTAATGCAGGAATAAGCCATAGATTAGTTTTACGTCCCCAACCATCAATTTCTCCTTTGGCATTCCAGTGTATTGGAACTTCAGTAGGAAGACTAGGGTAGATATATGCCAAGTATAAAAACGGAATTAAAGTGATTAAGAGAATAGGTAATTCTTTACGTAGTTTCATGACTAGTTATTTTTTAAGGTTAACATCCATTGAATGACTTCTTCGAGGATAGTTGTGTTTAAGCTATAGACAACAAACTGTCCTTTTTTAAGGCTAGAAACAAGATTTGCCTGCTTCAATAAATCTAAATGATGCGATATACTTGGCTTTGATATATTAAAAGCTTCTGCAATTGCACCAGCAGTTAAATCTCTTTCTTTAAGCAAGTTTAGGATTTCTCGGCGAGTAGCATCATTAAGAGCTTTAAATAAAGAGTTCATTTCTTTTAGTTATTTAGATAAATATCTAATTAATAATTGGTATTACCAAATTACATTTTGTTACATTTTTTCATTAAATAATTGAAACCTATGACAACTTTAACATGAGCTTTCATATTTCTTGGCAAATTTTATTACTTTGCACCTTATTCTTTTCAGACATATTTTTCATTTAATTTTTTTCAGTTGATAGATCAGTTAAGGTACAATACAGAACGTGAGCATTTAATTATACCAGAATATGGTAGACATATTCAAAAAATGGTAAATCAATGCAGAGCTATAGAGGATAGAGATAAACGCAACAAAACTGCCAAGGCCATTATTGCGGTAATGGGTAATTTACAACCTCATTTGCGAGATGTGCCTGATTTTCAGCATAAATTATGGGATCAATTTTTTATAATGGCAGAGTTTGATATTGATGTAGATTCTCCTTTTGAAAAACCATCGCAAGAAGATCTTGCCGAACGACCTGATCCTTTAGGCTATCCACAAAATTTCCCAAAGTATCGTTTTTATGGCAATAACATAAAACGTATGATTGATATTGCTATTGGCTGGGAAGCTGGTGATTTGAGAGAAGCTTTGGAGTTTACTATTGCCAATCATATGAAAAAATGCTTTCTCAATTGGAATAAGGATACAGTAGAAGATGACGTTATTTTTGATCACCTTTTTGAATTGAGTGAAGGAAAAATTAACTTAAAAGTGCGTGATGAGACATTAAACGATTCCGCGAAGTTGATTAGAGCCAATAAAAATGCAAAATCTGCTACACATCATCATCATAAGAAAGGCAAAAAAAGAAAAAGATACTAAAGCGGGACTAACCGATGGCTACATTTAAGATTGAAGGAGGACATCAACTAAAAGGTGAAATCCAACCGCAAGGGGCAAAAAATGAAGTACTACAAATTTTATGTGCTGTTTTATTAACCCCAGATGAAGTTACTATATCTAATATTCCAGATATAGTAGATGTCAATAAATTGATTACTATTCTTGATAATTTGGGCGTAAAAATCCAAAAACTTAGTCACGGAACATACAGTTTTAAAAGTGATGCACTTAATCTTGAGTATTTAGAAAGTGAACAATTCAAGAAGGAAGGTAGTGGGCTACGAGGTTCTATTATGATTGTTGGTCCGCTATTGGCTCGTTTTGGCAAAGGCTATATACCAAGACCAGGTGGTGATAAAATTGGTCGACGTAGGCTGGATACACATTTTGAAGGGTTTATAAAGTTAGGAGCCACATTCAGATACAATAAAGAAGAGCGTTTCTACGGGGTTGAAGCTCCCCAGGGCTTAACAGGTGTTTATATTCTTTTAGATGAAGCTTCAGTAACTGGTACGGCAAATATTGTAATGGCGGCTGTTCTTGCCAAAGGGAAAACCATCATTTACAATGCAGCTTGTGAACCCTACTTACAGCAGCTTTGTAAGATGCTTAATCGAATGGGTGCCAAGATAACAGGAGTTGGATCCAATATGCTGCATATAGAGGGAGTTGAAAAGCTTGGAGGCTGTGAACATCGTGTCTTGCCTGATATGATTGAGATAGGCTCTTGGATAGGTTTGGCCGCTATGACCAAGAGCGAGATAACAATCAAAAATGTAAGTTGGGATGACCTTGGTATAATACCCAATACCTTTAGAAAATTGGGTATCACGATAGAACAAAAAGGAGATGATATTTACATACCAGCGCACACCGAAGGTTACCAAATAGAAAGCTACATCGACGGCTCATTTATGACTATTGCCGATGCGCCTTGGCCTGGTTTTACACCTGATTTATTAAGTATTATTCTTGTTGTTGCCACACAAGCCAAAGGGGAAGTTATGGTACATCAAAAAATGTTTGAAAGTCGATTATTCTTTACCGACAAGCTTATTGACATGGGAGCCAAAATCATTTTATGTGATCCTCATCGTGCTACAATTATCGGTCACGATTTTAAATCGCAGTTAAAGGCAACTACTATGGTTTCTCCAGATATTCGAGCTGGAATATCCTTATTAATAGCTGCACTTAGTGCGAAAGGCACCTCTACTATTCACAATATTGAGCAAATAGACCGTGGTTATGAGAATATTGATGGTCGCCTGCAAGCTATTGGAGCTAAGATTACGAGATTAGCTTAAGTATTTACAGTTTTCAATCTAGTTTTGGCCAATAGGCGGTGGTCCAGGAGGAATGATTGGCCTCATACTTAGTTTTGCTTTTCATTCATTATATTCTTTCTTTATGGGTTTACAAAGGATTAATTTTGCTATCCATGCCTATTTGAGATTTGCCAGTAACTTCTTGAATCTTTTTACCAAACGCAGCTTCCTCAGGAGTATATTCTGTTGGATCAAGTAGTCTTAGATTTTTTTTTTCATTACTTCTCCATCAGTTTGGTTGATCAAAAACCTTATAAATGCCCAATATTATTGAAACCTTAAAAGCTAGATTAGCTGGAAGTGGCAACAAAAGCAGTTTGCACTCCTACAACACTGCCCGTTACGGTAAATCCTTGTTTTATATTATGGTCAGTAATAATTTTACTGGATTGATGTTAGTAAATAATGTTCAAACCTGATCTGAAATATCAATAAGATTGCTTTTGTGTTTTTCAACAGTAGCAATTATTGCCTTTTCTCCATTTTATGTGTCACCTTAGTTTTGGTGATTACTTTCCCAAGGTTTGACCAAAAATGAGTTCAAGAAGAAAATAAAAGCAGCATTTAAGTAGGTGAAACAAGGCAAAATCAAAACTATCTAACAGATAATTTGCTAGCCTGGTACTTTTAACTAAGGTCATGGCAATAGCCTAAATCATGAATTATAACTAACTCCCTTTTTTAATTAGAAACATAATCCCGCATTAATTTTCGAATACTTTTTGCTTCATAAATAGATTTTATAGCAGTATTATATTTTTGAGTAAAACGCTTGTTTTTAATCAAATCTCCAAAGATTTGTGGTTGATCTAAAAAACTTAACCAATTAGTTTTTGTGTTCTTAGCTGCTTGGTGAAGTTGATCTTCTAGTACATCTATGATTTCAATAGGTTCTCCTTCTTCATTTACACCCATATCACTATAAAAACACCAGGCCGCTAAGATAAATGTAGCATACCTTATACTTCCTCCTTGTTTTAAATTGTCGTGCAGGGTGGGTATTAAAAACTTGGGTAGTTTTGCCGAACTCTCTGAACAAATTCTGCTTACATTATCTTTGATATTTGGATTAGAAAAACGTTCTTCCAAACTTTCTTTGTAGATACTAATATCAATGCCTTCAATCTTGCCGAGTGTAGGCGTTACTTCTTCATCCATAAATACACGCATAAATTTTGAAAAAACTTCATCTCGCATACAAGAATCAATAGTAGGGTGACCGTGTATTGCTCCTGGTATTCCTAAAACAGAATGGCCTGCATTTAGCAGTCGAATTTTCATTTGTTCATAAGGGGTAACATCAGGTACAAACTGTACTCCTAGATTTTCAAGAGGAGGTCTTCCGTTAGTAAAAGAATCTTCTATAACCCATTGAATAAAGGGCTCGCAAACCACTGGCCATTCATCTTTAATGTCAAATTGATTTGTGAGGTAGTCTTTTATTTCAGAGGAGGTAATAGGTGTAATTCTATCTACCATAGCATTAGGAAAGCAGACTTCTTTTTCAATCCACTTAGCTAGTGAAGGATCTTGTTTTTTTGCAAAAGTAAGAACCATATTTTTGGCAATCTCTCCGTTATGCAGCATATTATCACAAGACAAAATTGTAAAAGCAGATAAGTTGTTGACCTGTCTTTTTCTAAGAGAAGCTGTTAAATAGCCATAAACTGTTTTTGGGTGATCAGGATTTGCTAGATCATGTTGAATATTGGGATTTGCAAAGTTAAAATCTCCTGTAGTTGGATTAAAATTATAACCTCCTTCGGTAATAGTAAGTGATACTATTTTTGTATCCGGATGTGCCATTTTATCAACAACTGCCTTTGGATTATCTGGAGCAAACAAATATTCCTTGATTGACCCAATAACTTGACTGTCTACTTTACCTTCAGGATGCTGGGTTACTAAGATATATAGGCAATCTTGTTTACGAAGTATCGTAGCCATATTTAGATCTTCCCCGCGTAAGCCAACACCGCAAATTGCCCAATTAGTAAGTTTAAACCTTTCTAATAATTGATGCATATAATAGGCCTGATGCGACCTATGAAACCCACCTACACCTATATGTACGATACCCGTTTTAATTTCTGATCTATTATAAGTAGGGCAGGGGATTCTAAGAGCTACTTGATTAAGCGTTTTTTTGTCTAATTGCATAATTTGCTTAAGATTGTGTGTGTTTTTTTTCGCGTTGCATCGCCCAATATGCAGTTATAAAATAGATGATTGTACATATAAATCCGTAAAAATAAAACAGATCTTTATTCACTTCGTAGGTTTCTTGATTTGAACTACCCCAAAGTACGTTTGCAGCAAGAATTAAGGTAACGGCTAGAGAAGTAAAAGCTATGCCTTTTAATAGTTTAGAAAATATGGAACTGTCCTTAATTAGTTTAGGCTCTTTAGCAGCTAATTGATCTTGATAATCCGCTACCAATTTTTCAAAAGCCTCTTCTTTTTCTTGGGCTTCTGGGAATTGCTTTTTAGCACCATATTGGCCAGCTAAAACGGTATAAATTAATATGGTAAAGAACCAAGTAGGTATAAATAAGTAGTAAAAAGACATTAAGTCTAGAAAATTCAAACCAAATCCAAAAATCAATCCTAAAATCCATGAAACAATGGCTGGAGAACCTTTCATATAATCCTGATATTTTGACCAATATCGCGTATACCCTATTTTAGGAAATAGTTGATGCTCGGCAAAAACAATAGCCCCCACAGGAACTACCAATAAACCAGCATAAGTCAATAAAGGTAAAATCTGCGAAAAGACAAAGGGGAAGCAGGCTATTGCAACCATAACCAGACCAACAATCAAGGTGGTTTTGCTTCGAGAGTTATTTGTAAAAATTGCTTGAGCTGCTAGACCTGCTCTATATAAATTGGTGATCGCAGTTGTCCAGCCAGCAACTATAACAATAACAAAACCAGACCATCCCAAAGCATAAAATGCTACGTCACCAGGATCTAATTCAACGATGCTTTTCCCAAGAATCACTGAAGCCCCAGCGCCCATAATTCCTGCGGCAATCCAAGCAACATAATGCCCAAAAAGCATACCTGTACTGGTAGCAAGACCATATGATTTTTTTTTGGCAAAGCGTAGTAATGCCATATCAATGAGCCCAAAATGAGTTATGGTGTTTGCAGCCCATCCAAAACCAATGACTTCAACTAAGCCAATTCCTGGTTCACCATTACTATTTAATCCTGTCCATATGGATTTATTCCCAATATTTACAAATTCAGCCCAACTGCTAGGCAGTGGTTTACCTATCACGTCAAGTGCCAATATAGGAAGTAGTACTAAAGCTCCACTTGTGAACATAACGAATAACCAAGGGGCACATACTCCAGAGAAGTTTGAAACTGCCTTAAATCCATAAATAGCAACAAACACAACTACAATGCCTACTAGAATTACTATGAGTACAAACCAAAAATTTGTAGGATACCAGTCCAATTGTGCAGGGATATTAAAAGCAAAACGAACAGCTGTCGCGGAAACGGTAACCATTGCGGCTGAAATGACTGTGAAGATGATTACGTTAGCCCAATCATAAAGCTTGGCCATATTACTTCCTGCAATTTTTTTGAGGTAGGTGTACAGGCTCAAACGGGTATCAACGGCAATAGGAGTGGTAATCAATGTCCAACTGAGTATCGCAAGAATATTACCAATGAGCAAACCAATAATGATATCCATTGTTTTGACACCCAAGGCCACAAAGGTTGCTCCTATGACAAATTCCGTTGCAGCAACGTGCTCTGCGGCATACAGGCCAGCAAAATGTCTCCAGTCATGAAGTTTATGTTTGGCAACTGGTAATTGTTCCTCATTAATTTTTTCAATGTCTGAGATATTGGATGAGTAGCTCATATTTAGGAATGGATGTAAATGGGTTGATATACTATAACTAAAAACACAGCTTATTTTTTGAGTGTGATTAAAATTAGGTGTTTTATGAATAAGATTCAAGTGTGGTCTATACGGTTGTACTTTTTAGTCCATTCATTAACGGTAGCGGGAGCAATACCATAGACCTTAACTAATTGATACTTGTTTAGTTCTCCAGTGGTAAGTTTGTCTAAAATTTTGAGTTTGAAAGATTCTGAATACCGTCTAATTACTTTGTCATTTTTGTATATAATGTTTAAAATTATGTAGTCTTTATTCAGGACGGGTCAGCATTAAGTACAACGGTTTGTGTATGGCTTGTTGCGGGAAATCAGCTATGATTTTCCACCGTAACCGAAAGATAGCAAATTGCAATGAATTCCGATTAGGAATTCAGCAGCAATGAGCTATACTTGTATTGTAGTGCGTTTTTTTTCATTAATATTCGGTTACAGAACTCCAATTCTCCCCTTTTTTTATTCTGTGGATTTGCGTGTCCGAAACTCCAAAACGTTTTGCAATCATATTGATTCTCGTTCTTTTGTTCTCTAATTGACGTTTAATAATTTTTACTTTTCCCTCGTTTAGTTTTCCGATTTTTTTACCTCTCTCTTCTACAACTTTTTCCCAATTCGGATTGTTGAATTGATGAAGTTCCTTTTCTCTTTTAGTTGCCCATTTTAGGTTTTCCACACGATTTTCGGTCTTGTCATAATTCAGATGGATGACATAAATTCCGTTGTTCTGCTCAAGGAAATGTTCAGCCACAAGTTTATGCACGTATCTGCTGGTCGATTTTCCGTTTCGTTTTTGTTTCAGTGGAAGATTTTGATATCCGTTAATATATGATTTTCTGACTTCAAATTCGGTCTCGCCTTTACAGTTTAAAATTCGTCCATAATTTGAGATTTTGAACTGTTCATTTTCGGCAATTCCATCGTCAAACTCCACAGTTTTCCATTTTTCATTCCAATAATTTCTTATCATATTTCAGTTTTTCTCAAATGCAGTTATAATGTTTATGTATATGACTCGTAGCGTGTAAATTAGAAAGTAATTTTCGGATTAAATACAAGCCAGATTTTTAAATTTTACTATTTATCTTCTTCTTTGGAAATCGTCAAATTTAAAAATTTGGCGACTTTGTAAGTATGCCTTAACTTTGATTAAGCAATCAACTAGATATGAGCTATATATTGTGTTGTGGTGCGTTTTTTTATGCTGACATTGGTTTGACATTTATTTGTCCGCCAATAGCTTTTAGCACTTTCATTATTGTTCCAAATTGTGGTTTTGCACCATTAGATAATGCTTTGTAAAGACTCGGTCTGCTCATTCCGGTTTTCTCTGCAATTTTAGTCATTCCGATTGCCTTTGCAATATGTCCAATTGCTATAATCAAATCAGAACTTTCTCCGTCTTCAAGTACAGTATTTAGATATTCCGCAATCATTTCTTCGCTGTCCAAATAGTCGGCTATATCAAATTTCGTAGTTGTCATATCAATCGTTATTTATTCTGTTCCATATTTTTTTCGCTTTCTCGATATCCTTTTGTTGACTTGATTTATCTCCGCCAATAAGAAGAATAACTATTTTGCTTTCTTTTTCTTTAAAATAGACACGATAGCCTTTTGCATAATTAATCCGCCTTTCTCTTATTCCGTCCCCAACAGGTTTACAATCTCCAAAATGTTCATCCGTTTCGAGTTTCTGAATTCGGAAGAGTATTTTGGATTTCGCTCGAATGTCTTTTAGTTTTCTAATCCACTTATCAAATTCAGTTGTCTTTTCGGCAATAATTATTTAAAATGTATCCATTTAGATACAAATCTAATCTAAATTTTGGATTCAAAAAACAAATTTTCGGTTTTATAGAAAGTTTCTCGTAAATGCACCACAACGCTAGGGCTATACGAAGTTCGACTTTGGATTTTAAGCTGTTGTACCAAA
>CAZDFA010000053.1:0-15670 GCA_964504555.1 uncultured Flavobacteriaceae bacterium
AGTTGTGCCAGCATCTGATTGTCAAAAATAAAATCATCAGAATTTTGCTGATAAGGAATGGATTGAATTGCTGCTGTCGAAAAACAGCGATAGCCTGTATGATATTCTGATAGTTTTTGTCCCATCAGGATATTTTGAAATAAGGTCAAAAACCGGTTAGCAATATATTTATAAATAGGCATACCGCCTTTTAATGCCCCTTTACCTAGAATACGTGAACCTAATACCACATCATACACATCATTGGCAATGAGATAGAGCATAGATGGCATTAGTTTTGGAGTGTATTGGTAGTCCGGGTGAAGCATAATCACAATATCAGCACCAAGTTCTAGAGCTTTGTCATAGCAGGATTTTTGATTTGCACCATAACCTTTGTTACGATCGTGAACAATAATGTGTTGAATACCCAGTTCCTGAGCTACTTTTACTGTTTGGTCACTACTATGATCATCAGTCAGGATGACCTCATCAACTAGATCAAACGGAATTTCGGTATAGGTTTGGGTAAGTGTATTCGCTGCATTGAAGGCTGGTAATACAGCAATTACTTTTTTAGTATTCACCATAACTTCAAATATACAAATACAATAATGCAGTGATAAATATATTGTATGGACTAAGGCTTAAGTCTTCTTTTGTTTTCTAGCAAAGTATCGTATATCCTTTGACAGGATTGCAATAGAATTTGATCTACATTAGAAGTTGTATGACTTTTTGGTTTGTATTGTTTAGTTTCTATGGTAGAGCTTAGCTGAATTTTTTCTAGAACTTTTTGATATATTTTTTCGGGATGCTTTATTATATCTTCAAAAGCAATTAAATGTAGATTATTAAAAGAATTGTCTTTTATATAGCGGTAGTATTTTTTCCATTGCAAAAGCCAGTAATTTATGTCGTCCAAAGCGCTGCTATTAAAGATTTTGTTACCTAAATCATCAAGCAGAAAGGGTTTATGCCCTAATCCAAATTCGTGGTGCCCCAAGTAATTAAAATAATCTAAAACAAAAGGATCTTCTTTCTGTTGCTTTATAAATGAAAGATGTTGCTTTAATAGAGAAGCTGCATGATCTAAGGGTTTTCTAAATAGAAGAAATACTGTCGAATTATTAATGGCTGTAACAGTTTTTAAGCGCAAGATTGTATTATTGTTTTTAGAGAGGTAGCTTTTTTTGCCCTTTGCATAGCAGATAAGTGATATGTAGGATTCGTATTTCTGAAGAATTTCTAATGGAATCTCCTGAGCAAGTAACGCATTTTTGATATAGTTGTTTTTTAAAAAAACCTTCCAAAAGTATTCATCAAAAGCTTCTGGAGATTTTTGATTGATGAGAATACTGTCTTGATGCGCACGTTCTTGGGTTTGAGTTTCTTTACTATTCTTCCAAAGATTAGGAGTCAATAAAAAAGGCATATTGTTATATTGCAACGAGGCGAAATGGCTAGTCTCAAAAAGTGTACGCATAAATGCAGTTGTCCCGGATCGCGCTAGTCCGGTAACAAATACTTTTTGAGTTACTTCTTGCTTTTTTGACTTTTGCCCAAATAAGGCTTCTTCTATCTCAAAGGATGCTTTAGATAAAAAACGATTAGATAGGTACAGACTATGTATTAGTTTATCTATTCTGGAATACTTAGCCATAGCGTCTTTTAAGAAAGATAAATAGTATTACTGCTGCTGTAGATACTAAAATAGCCGTTACGCCAAATAATTTTTTAAATGCTAGATCAAAACCTATTTGTTCAAGAATATAAAGTGTACCAAAAGGGAGTAGAACTATGACTATTTTAAATATCAATTTTATAAGAAGAGCCAGCTGCGTTTTAACTCCATCAAGAAGCTGTTCCTGCCTAGTATCATCCTCTAAGGTTTTATTTCCCATAATGGCGAATGATTCTTTATAGGAATCTAATAGCAGTCGTGAAGTAGAAAGAAGTTGCAGCTTGTCAAAAACCAGGCAAGAGACTAAAGTCCCTATAAAAATGACGCTATATTCAATCATTTTTAAGGATGCTTTTACGCACAAACTTGAAAAACTTTTTGAGAGGTATCCAAAATACAGCTACTAAAAAAGAGAAAATAGTAAGTAGTATGCCTAATAGCACTGCTAAAACACCTCCTCCTAATCCTGGTCCTATATAGCTAAACATCGGTTAATTTATTATTCTACTCCAATTAAGGGCGGTTATATATTCTTCATTTATCCTTCGTGCAAACTCAATTTTTTTATTCAGGGTATCCCCAAAAATAATTCGCCCCCTATCGGTCTCTTCTACAAAGATATCACCATTTGCTAAGATGGTACAATTACCTTGGGTAGGGGTCTTAATTTTTTCTTTTTGCAGCAACATTGTATACGGCTTGCTCACTGAATCAGTGGTAAAATCGTATACATAAATTTCATTAGTATCATTTATAAAATGATAGCTGTTTTTGAAAATTCTGTTTTTGGCGTAGTTTAAAATAACATCATTGCCAAAGACTACAATTTTATCTGTTTCTAAAAAATGGGGATCGTGTTGCGCATACCATGGACCTTTTTTGAACCACACAATTTTGTTCGTTGATGGGCGGTATATAAAAAGGGTTGATAAGTTGCGACAAGAAAGGAGTAAGTCATCTTTTGCCCAAAACAAGCCATCTGATAAAGCCGGTTGAATATCATTTAGATGTATTGGGTCAGTTATCATAGTGCCATTTTGGTAAGCTAAATATTCCAGACCATTTTCTTCTAAAATACTGAGCACACTTTTTGAGGAAATAACTTTACCTGTTTCTACATCCAATTCTACAATTAAATCATCTTTTAGATTTGTAGCGTATTCCTCAAAATTTTCTGGTAAAAATTTATGCTTACTCGCTTGAGCAGCATTACCGGGTACATAAATGTTACCCTTACTATTTAATTCGACTGAATGGTGGGCATTAATGGTATTGTTTACCCATACAATTGCGCTTTTAGCGTCAATTCTAACTGTCGAGTAGCCTGTGCTAAATACAATGGACGAATCCTTAAGTAAAACGGGGTGCTCATAGTTAATGTCTGCTCCTTTGCTAAAGGTATTAGGGTTATCAGGATTATAAGAACGTCGTGTTATTTCCTTAGAATCGGGATTCCATTCCCTAATAATTCTACCATTTGGGATATCTAGAAGCTGAATTTTAGATTCAAATGGTTTGGTTTTGAAGGAAACTAAGAGTTTAGGATAGTTTTCTATGTCTTTTGAATAATATTGAAAACCATCTTTCAAAGTAGTGTTCCTTATAAGAAATTTAGGTTTAGAGAAGTAGGATTTTACCTTACGACTTGCTTCACTAGTGTTATAGATTATTGAAGATAGTGTATTGCCTATCTTGTCTTTTCCCTGATTAGGATTGTCATACACAACTCGAGTTAAACCAGTAATGATCAAGGTGTACAACACTAAACCGGATACCACAATAATGAAAATGCGTAATTTCATAAACGCTCTTTTGCTGCTAGGCTAAAGTTAATCTAAATTTTAGATGACAGTATTATTTCTTTTTTCTATCAAATAATTTTAAAATATTGCTAATAAAGTCATCATTTAAACCCAAAGTCCCTTTGAGCCAACTGTAAAAAGCAATCAATTTTTTGTCCAACCATATGAATATAGTTTTGAAGCCGTCTTCGGGTCTTGCTTTATAATTAGTAGTTCTTTTTTTGAAGCTACCAGACTCTTCCTCAGTGAAATAATAAAGAGCAATAGATTTACGAGTTTCACCGTCAGGGCATTTTAAAGGTTCGGGGACACCGTGATAAGAATCTTCATCTGTATTAAAGATCGCAACTCGATTAAATGTAGGAGCGATTTTTTGAACACAGCTTTTCATATTTTTATCCCAAAGCTCTAAATCACCATTATAATCAGGTTTCCAATCTTTATTTAAATATACTAGTAGATTTACCCGTCTACGCCAATTTTTTTTATGTGGATGTACCGTAAAATCGGCATGAACATTGAGAAAGCCTCCAGGTTCTGTCTGATGGATTCCACCACCTTCAAAAGTAGTGTCTGGTAGTAGATTGGGGATTCCTGTAAGTTGCTCTAAATAGTCAATAAAGGTTGACGAATTTAGCTCCCCAATAATAGAATCACGTATAAACTCTGGTATCAATTCTAGTTTATTGAGACCGTGTTTTTTCTCATTTACATGAATGTAGTGAATCCAACCTTTATCCTGAATTTTCGGAAAATTAGCCAAGGTCTTCTCGGCTGCCCAAGGTTCTAAAAAATCATCCAAGACAATATGAGGATAAGGCTCACTTTGTTTATAAATTAATTGATGTTTTGAAAGTAGACTCTTCCAGCTGGTATAATTAATGATTTTTTGGTTTGAACTCATATAGAAACAAGACGTCCTTTAGACGAATCAACTGCAATACAATTGCATAAACCTCAAAGATAATTTTAAATGGGCTTTTAAAGACTAAAATCAAATTAAACCTATTTTTGCCTTAATGCCTGGGTTAAATAAAAAACGAATTTTAAAATCTCTTTACTTTTTACCAGTAGCACTATTTTGTGTTTATATTTTTATTGGGGCATTATCGTACAAATTACACGATTTTGGAAACAGTTACTTTCCGTCTTTGCTCAAAAAAGAGAGGATTGCGCCAGAATCGATCATCTTTGATATTTATGAGTTTAACTCCTATGTATGGAAAGCGGGATATGAGGATTTAATTTTAGATTTTTATTACAATAGTCCCTTTACCATAACTGCTTTTTATCCTTTAACCTTTATAGAAGATGCATATGTTGCCAAGGCTATTTTCAATGTAATAAGTTGTTTTGCATTAATGTACTGTGTTTTTCTATTGGTAAGAATGTATAACATAAAACATCTTTGGGGGCTTCTTTTTATACCGTTGGTTTTTTACATACCTATTAAAAATGGACTTTTTTATGGTCAGGCTTATCTACTTGTTTTGTTTCTGGTTGTTTATGGGTTTTACCAAGTAGCAAAGCGAAAGCACTTCCTGGGGACATCTGCCTTAGGTTTTGCAGCCCTACTAAAGTTTTTTCCTGTTTTTTATGGTATCCCTTTTTTGTTCAAACGTAACTGGAAAGCTGTTTGGATTGGAATACTTGTAACTTTTATATGGATTGGTGTCGCTATTATCCATTCCGGATTTAATCTTTGGGACTTTTATTTTTTTGATGTGATGCCTAATGGCATGCGCAATGGTACTGTGATGGATTTTCGAGTAAATTCTCAGTCTTTTGATGTGTTTTTAAAAACACTTTTTGTGCAAGACTCTTACTATAATCCTGAGGCTATTTTAGATTATCCGAGGCTGTACAGATTAAGTATTTGGTTAATTAAGGGTGTTATTTTGGGGATCACCATCCAATTAAGTTGGCTAAAGCGAACTGAACTTTTTACCCTACTTGCTATTTGGGTAGTAGCTTTATTTCTACTACAAAGTAAGTCTGCATCTTATGCTCAAATTTTATGGATAATCCCTGCTTTTTATTTGTACAGGTCAGAATTAAGTTGGAAAACAAAAGGAGTGTTTTTTTTGTTGCTGCTCTTTGTGGCCAATTTCCCAATAACACGTCTGGTTGATTTGCCAGTATTTTTTAGATTTTCCAGATTGTGGTTTAGTTTGGGATTGGCAATTATTTTTTTTCGAGGGTTGCATATCAAAATAGATTGGCGTTTTATTCCAGCAGCCTTAATATTATTATTGCCGCTTAATACAAAATTATTTATAGGGGAAGAACCAGATAATGCAGTATATGTATTAGATTCAAAAAAGCACTTTATGATCTATGATTATGAGGCAGTAGCAGGGAGATTACGATATGGGGCTTTGGGTCGCAACGGTGATGAAAAAATAAGCACCTCGATTCCTATTTCCAGTTTCGAACAAGATCGATGCAAACTCATAGACAATCAGATTTATATAGATGGCAAACAACTTACACATTCGAGTGAATTAAAGAAGAAACCGGTTGTGGTGAATGAATGTGAAGTTTATTATTTAGGAGATAGGCTATCACGACGTGGCGCATTTACCTTAAAAAAAATAGATATCTGTAATGTGCTATGATAAAGTCATTCTTAAAATATCATGTGAAAGATAGGCTCGTTTTGGCGCACCAGGCAAGAGCTTTAAAGCATAATGCACAGCCGCCAATTTTGGTCTTTACGATGGCCAAAGTAGGCTCTCTTAGCGTTTATCATTCACTAAAAAAGTCAGGTCTTGAATCAGTGTTTCATATTCATTCATTGAATGAACAAGAAGTACAAGCCAGTATTGATTTTTGTGCTGAACACGGAATATACCCGGACAGCCGTAGTCCTGTTTTTCTGCTCAATAAAGCATTGAAAAATAATAAGCGAAAATTCAAAATTATATCCCTCTTTAGAAATCCGATAGAAAGAAATATTTCTGCTTTTTTTGATGCCTTTAAGATTTATATGGGTGTAACACCCACTAACTATGGAGGAGATATGCAAGCTTTAGTCAAAGCATTTCACCAGAAAGTAAATCATAACTATGCGGTTAATTGGTATGACACTCATTTTTTAGAAGGAACAGGTCTTGATGTATATCAAACACCTTTTAATACCGAAAAAAAGTATACTGTTTTAGAAAATAATAGAGTAGAAGTAATATTGATAGATAGCCAAATGGATGACTCTAAAAAAGAACGCCTGATTGCCGATTTTTTAGGATTATCGCACTTTGCTTTGCAGAATGTCAATTTAACATCTCAAGCCAAACACGCTCAATTGTATTCCAATTTTAAAGCGCATATTCGCTTTGATAAGACCTATATCAACCAACAGTTAGATTCTAAATATTTTAATCATTTTTTTACCGAAGAAGATAAAAAAGGTTTGATTGAACGATGGGGTAAGGGCAACTTTTAGTTACTGCAAAAGATTACATTTTAGACTATTTCAAGATCAAAAGGCGCTAAATATTTTTTTCTAAATAAACCTTACTCCACTCAATGAGAAGATAATAAATCTAGCTCATTCAACGATTTTTCTCGTATAGACTCAGGGACTTCAAGGGCAGACCAAGGAGCTATTTTATCTATGTTAGCTCGGTCATACAATTCTCCTAAGAATTTATGTTCGTTATGTCTATGTGTTGGCAAGCCTACAACTTTTTTGCGTACATCCGCTATAGGAATCCCCCATTCATTACTTAATCTATAGATTGAGGGCTCCATAAAGCTAATATAACTCAACTCCATATTAGTATTATTTCGTTTGTCAAGTAATTCATTGTCTTTCCAATTTGCTTTCTGATACGCTCTTAGTTCCAATGCATATTTTGTCAAGGTGTCCCCAAATTGTTGGTAGGTTAAGTATTCAGGAATATCCAATTGAATCCTAAATAAAGGTTGAATAACGGTTTCATGGCACCACATGCACTTGCCTACTTTTCCAGCTTTTGTAAACTCAGGATCTGCTACGTCTTTTAGGTTGCCCTCCAGATCATACAAGCCAAATCTGGATAATCCGTTGGGCATGACTTCTACGGTTTCAAATTCCAATGCCTTGCCAGTAAGAGTGTCAATTTCGGTTGAAATATATGCCTGATTATTTAATGCCATGTTTTGGGCATAGTCTATAATACGGTGCACCTTAGAAACTCCGGAGTTATTGATATATCCCTGAATCGTGTCAAAGGTATAGGCACTTTTTAAGTCTTCCAACTTTTCAGGAACTTCTGCGATCTTATAATAGTGATAGGAGCTTCCTATGGTCAAGGCCATATACCGTCCTAAATCAATCGCTCCTGTTTTCTGGTATTCTTCCGTTTCTTTGAGTTTGCCGTTCAATTTAGCTAGGTGCGATTTCGCTTGATCTGAAAATTCAATCTTATTCACATCTAAATATAGATGGAGGGAATCTTTAGTAATTCCAAACCACTTATTTTCTTTGGCATCTTCTGCTCCTAAAAAAGATAAGCACCATTTCAATCCAACATATGCCTTGTCAATGGTTTCATCAGGATAAGCAGCATTCCATTTTAAGGTGATTTTAGTGTCTTCGAATTTTTCAGTTGATCCACAGGAGAGCAAACTGCCAAGTAAGAGAAGGACTATGTGATTTCGCTTTGCGCGAAATAAATTACTCCAAAAGTGCCACTTCATAGATATAATAATTGCCTTTGTTGATAATACTGCCTTCAAATGATTCTAATAATCTGTGTTGTATGTTTTCACTTTTAACCCACTCTTGCCCTGTTCCTAAAAGCGATTGATAGGATATAAAAATAACATTTTCTTGCTGTTTTTTAAGGTTTCTTTCCAGTACGGATAAGGTATGGTTCAAATCAGTATTTGATCGTATTCTAGAATCGCCCCAAATACAATAACTCTGATAAGAATTAAAACTAGTAAAGTAAATAGGACGCTGCAAATAGGCACTGAGCGGGGTGCCATCGCAGGATCTAGAGGCAATAAATTTTTGGTCTAAGTCTTGTTGTTCTAAAAAGTGAATAGTTCTTTTTGCCTGTGTAAAAGGTGAAGCGATGTCCTTGGCATAAGCACCAATGCCACTAAGACATTGTAAAATTAATATACTAAGGAGTATATGCTTTCTGGTTTTTTCTAGCCAAGCTATAGGTATCTTCCTGATCACTACCAACGGATTTTCTACATGATATTTTGATAACCATAGACCAATAACAAGGATAATCATAAAAACACCCTGATGTCTCGCAAAAGAAAATTGCGTAACAAAAACTGCGGCCATAAGCATAAAAATGGAGCAATATATAAATGCTAGGATTCGCCTATTTTTATAAAAAAGGATATAGGGAATAATTAACGATCCCAATGATAAGACACCAGCTAGTACTTTACTTTGATTCACCAGAAAATTGGTATTCCAAAAATGTATGCTACTAAAATCTGGGAATTGAAGGATTCCTTTAAAAAAAGCAATAACACTTTTTGCCAATCGTTCTGTAATGGGAAATTTATCAGCACTTTCAAACACAATATTACCCGATGGGGGTATAACTTGCATTGCAGCCAACGCTAAGCCTAAAAAAAATATCCCTAATCCAATTCCTTGTTTTCTAGTTAGTTTGTATTTTTCTTTGAACCATTCCAGTCCCCAAAGGAACACCATCCCACAACTTACAACAGCGATCATGGCATGAGTGTTACAAGCCAATGTTAGTAACCCAAAATAGACAAACGGTTTCTGGTGTCTGTAGGAATAGTAGGAACAAGCGAGAAATAGAAAAAGCAGGCCTATACCATAATTTCGGCTTAAGAGGGTATACTCAAAGAACATATAATACCCAAAAATAAAAAATACCTTAAGCCAAAGGGATAGCGGTGCCTTTTTCAAGAAAACAAAAACGGCCAAACTCGTTATTAGAACATGAACTAGTTGCATCATAAGCGGGTTGGTGGTTATTCGACTGATACCATAGAGGATCATATTCCACAATACAGGATGACCTTCATTGCGGGTTTGTTTTATGAGATCAATCAGAGAATCGCTATCACGCGCCAGTAACCAGTGATGTGCTTCATCAAGCCATAATTCATGATGTAATACACCGAAAATACTGGCTAGAAGAAATAGAGAAAATAGTATAGTTAATTGCAGTCGCGTAATAGTATGTGAGCTATGCAACATCATTTAGCAAGTTCCATCATCAGGGTGGCTGCGGTAGCTTTCGCTTTAAGTTTTAAAGCCTGGAATAGATCGCGTTGTCCGTTATGTAAGGCCCTGTGGCAGTTTACTTCATTGACCACTTTACGCACGGCGTAGTCATAAAATTTTCGGGAGTAGGTGCGCTTAAAGTCAATATCGCGATCTGTCGAGGTTTCCCAATTGGGTTGTGCGGTGATGTCCTGCTCAATTTCATCATAGAGTGCAGTCCCTTTAATGGGATAGGCCACGGTAATGGTAAAATGGGTAGGATTAGATTTTTTAAGATGGGCAATCGTATTCTGTATGTCCTTTTTGTCTTCACCGGGATAGCCCAACATGATAAAGGTGCCTGTTTCTATGCCTAATGCATTGGCATCATTGATTGCTTTTTGTACCACACCTACTTCCACACGTCTGTCCATCGCATTGATGATCTTTTGAGAACCACTTTCAGCACCGATCCATATACGATAACAACCCGATTCTTTGAGCAGTTGAAGGACTTCATCGGTAATCCGTTCGGCACGGGTGATGCATTCATAGGGAATAACCGCCTCTTGTTTGAGCACTTCTTCGTGAAAACTGCGCATCCACTTATGGCTTACGGTAAACACGTCGTCTACAAACCAAATGGTATCAGGATTGTAGTCGTTTTTAAGCAGTTTTAATTCCTGTGCGACTTGCTGGGCAGGACGGCGGCGGTAGCTTTGACCATAGACGGCGGTACTACACCATTTGCAGGTATAGGGACACCCGCGTTGGGTGCTCACTGTCATCGAGCTTTGCCCGTGATTTGCTTTCCAGGTATCCAGGTATTTTTCTACGGGGATGGCTGCTCTATTGGGTATGGGTAAGGCTGAAAGGTCTTTCATTTTTACCCGCGCTGGGGTCTTGACTACCTTACTCTCTTCCAGATAGGCGATACCATTAACCTGTGTAATGTCAGTTTTTTGGGTGATGGCTTTATAGAGTTGAGTCATGGTTTCTTCTCCTTCACCTACCACCAGATACTGTGCGCCAGCCTGGAGGTAGTTTTCAAGATTATAACTCACATCAGGACCACCCAATACAATTTTTGGGAAGCCATACGCGGCTTCACTTTGCAAGATTTTAATCAACTTGATCACTTCCACTTTAGTCATCAGGTTGGTGTAGATGGCAACCACATCTGTTTGTTTTTCTTTGATAAAGGCCAGTTGATCATGTTGATTGTAAAAGGTTGTATCAAAGACGTGATTCTCGATCTGCTGTTCGTTGAGATAGGCCGAAATATAGAGTAATCCCAAGGGAGGATAGGGTTTCATGATCTTTTGCTCCTTGGGATCATCAGAAATATAATAGGCGTGGGTAAGGAGTATACTCATCTCTTTTCCAGAATAATGCTATAATGATCGGCATATCGTGACAGCGAGGATGAAGTTAGGTAAGTTTCTGCTCTTTTTAGGAATTTTAGGAATCCTTTTTTGTTTTTGAAAAAGGGTTCCAAATAGGAAGGTGGGATCGCGATACCAATTGGAGCGATGCTTTTTACTTTAAAAGTATCGATTGTCCATCGTTCTAGATGTTTGGGATCATAGTACCAGGTAGGTACATCTACGCCGTCAACATTGGCTAAAACCGGTTTTTTGTTATTTCGCCGAAAGGCCTTTTTGAATTGTGCTTTCGCCAAAAAATAGACAAGTTCCCATAAACAGGCTTTGGGCATGATGACTAGACAGAGTTTCCCTGAATGTTTGAGCAGTTGTGGTGCCTTTTGTAAAAAGGATTGCAGTTGTTCTGGTGAAAGGCAATTGAGTCCGCCAAAATTGGAGAAAATCAAATCAAATTGCTGAGGAAACGTAGTTGCTCTGATCGTATTGATATCCTGTACGGCAAAGTTTATATCGTTATATTTTTGCCGAGCCTGGGCGATCATACCTTCGGAAATATCAGTGGCTAAAACTGTATGGCCTTGTTTGGTAAGGTGCTGGGCATCTTCTCCTGTACCACAATTCAATTCCAGAATATGTAATGAATGGTCTTGTGATAGGATTTCTTTTTCCAAAAAATGATACACTCGTTCACGCTGGGCTTTTCCTATTGTAGAAAAGGAGAAGGTAGTATCATAGGTTGCGGCAGCCGTATCAAAATTGCTAGCCATTGGTATGTTGCATTTGTTGGAGCAAATAGCGATCTACTAAGGAACTGGGGGAATAATAGAAATAGAGTGCCATACCGCGTAGTTGCTTTCGCGTAAGGGTAAACGGGTTTCCTATCGCTTTTTTAAAGTAGTCAATTGCCTGACTCTTGCGATATTCCTTATGGACGTAGCGGTGTAATTTTTTGTAGTACTTAGAATTAAAGGTGCCTTGAAACATCATAGCAAGATCGTCTGAGTCGGTCCAATTGGCTTTGAGTTGTAAATCGTCCTTGACCTTTTCATAGAACTTTGTGCCCGGAAGCGGATACGAAACGGATACGCCCAGATTGTCAGGAAGTAATTCCTTGATCATACTCACCGTTTTGCCAATATCTTCTTTGGTTTCACCCAGATAGCCAAACTGGATAAAGAAGGCAACTTTAATGTTTTTCTTCTTGAGGAGGCGGGTGGCGGTGTAGATTTCTTCAACCTGCGTACCCTTGTCCATGGCATCCAATATTTTTTGCGAACCGCTCTCAGCACCTACCCAAACTTCTTGCAATCCAGATTCTGCCAAGGCATCAATAGTATCGTCTTTTAAGAGCAAATCTACACGGCTCTGAATGTAGTAGGATATTTTGAGATTGGCTTCTTTAAGAGCAGTATTAAATTGCTGTACCCAGTTGGGTTTTAAGCCAAAAATATCATCGCACATCCAAAATTTCTTAACGTCATAGCGCTCATTTAAAAGACTCAGATGCTTGACAATATATTCAGGTGAATGGGAGTTGTATCGATTTCCATAGATGGGTTTAGCGCACCAATTGCATTTATAAGGACAGCCTCGTGTCGTTGCGATATTGAGGGTAAATTCATTGCCGCCACTTTTCCAAACATTGCGATAGGCATCTATATTGACCAGATCCCAAGCAGGGAGTGGTAGTTCATCCAGATTGCGAAGGGCCGCACGTTTAGGTTGCTTGACGACGCCATTATCAGTTTTGTAAACGAGTCCCTTAATAAGGGCAGGATTTTCTTTTTGCTCCAGAGCAGTGATGAGTTCATTTAGGGCAAGCTCACCTTCTCCCTGAATGATGAAGTCGGCACCGGCATCAAGATATTTTTCATAGTGGTCAGTACTATCAGAGCTACATACAATTAGTGTACAGTTGTTCTTTTTTCCCAGGTTAATCATCTCGAAAGCTGCTTCACGCATGGTAGTGAGGCACATCTTGGTGAGGTAATTAAAGCCATCATCATAGAGTACGAGATATCTAGGCTTTTGCTCTTCAAGTTCTGTAGCAATAGCAAAGGGATTGTCTCTTAAGTTGGTATCAAACAGGGAAACTTTAAAACCTTCCTGACGCATTAGAGCAGCAGCATAGATGGTGCCCAATGGAGGGTAGGGAGTTTTATTGGCCCATTGTTTTTTGTCGAGTGGATAGTAGTAGGAGTGCGAGAATAGAATATCAAGCATGCTCAGGGGTTAATAGGATATTGTATTTTTTTTCGTATTCCCGATATTTCTGATTGAGGCGATTAATCACTTTTTGCTGAAAGTTTTTAGGATGATGTTTGGATACATCGGGTGTGGATTTTAAAGCAATATCAAACTGATCACGCTCCAGAGCATTGAATTTTACTTTCCATTTTTTATAGGTAATTCTTAAAAAGAAATTGTCTAAGCGATCACCAAGAGCGCCCTTTAAAACACGTTCAACAAAACTAGATAGTCTGGACTTGTTTATGGGTTTTAATGCATCTAAGCTCTTGGTATACGATTTATTAGGAAATTTGGTATAGGCCCAGTCATTGTCATTATAAAATTTATGAAAACTGCCATTACCATATTTGGGAATCAAGGTAACCAACTCTGTTGCGGTAAAGAGGTTTTTTTCTTCTATCTCTAGCGCATTTTCACTGACAAAGTAATTAACACAGAAATACTTTTTGGAGTTGAGTAGAAAGATTTTCTTGTATAGAATGAGTAAGGTTCTAGCAATCCATAATCTTTCAGGAGCTGTAATGATAAAAAAGTCTATGTCGCCATCTTCATCATAAAACCCTTTGGATAAGGCCCCCGATAAACCAACACCTTCTACAAAAGGGAATTTGGATATAAGCTTTGACATGCGATCGGCTTTTTTAGAGATGCCTTTTGCACCTTTATTGCCAGCCAATCTACGTTTAATTAGATTACTGTCATCCTCAAGACTGTAAAAATCATCAATTTTATAGACCACCTTATCATCGACCAATTCTTTTAAAGCTGTAGTTGTTCTTTCCTCGTTTTTACAACTAGAAAAAGACAGTATTTCCTCTTTGGTAAGGGGGTATTTAAATAAAGAAAAGTATAATAACGGCTTTAAAGGCGTCAAAATGAAGTCTTGAAGTTTGTTGAAAACTGTATCAAAGTTAAACAGAAATCGCTGAAAAGAAGTAAATACAGGATTATTTTTACTTATTTTATAAACAGTAATTCTTTTGTTTAACTTTTGAATATTTATAAGATCGTTAGTCTAGTTATCATAAACATGCTTACTAGAATCAGGTCTATTTTTATAAACATTGTTTGAAGAGTTGCGTTTATTTTTAATGTGAATCATGTTCTTCTTTGGCTTTAAGGAGATTTTTTTGATACCGTCCTTGAACAATATCTATAAGTACTAAAACAACAATTACAAAATAGAAAGTAGTTTTGCTCATCGGAGTGATCGCATTGCCGAGTAGTTTGAGGTGTGCCAGATGCCCTCCTTCTGATAAGAGCATAATCCCTACGATAAGCAATATAAATAGCCCGAGCACTTCATACATCCTATTTTTCTTTAAGAAATTGGCTACTCGGTCGGCCAAAACGATCATCAAAATACCACCTGCAATAATGGCAACGGCCATTAGAATAAGTTGAGGAAGAAATTCCATATGACTAGTCAAAGCCATTGCACTAAGAATGGAATCAAATGAGAAAACCAGATTCATGATTACAATCCAGACAACTACTTTGCCTACGGCACTCCTGCTTTTATCATCAGTGTCTTCATGCTCTTTTAGTAGCATCATATGCCATATTTCTTTTATGGCAGTATAAATAATAAACACGCCTCCTGCTAACACTATAACACTATGGATATTAAAGGAAAATTCTAGAATATCATTATTGTGAAGACTTGCGAAAGGGTTCTGAAAAAATTGAATCAATGAAACAAGCGCACCTAGCAATACTATACGCAGAATAATAGCAAGACTAACCCCCAATTTACGTACGTAACTTTGTTTAGCTTCAGGAGCTTTTTTAGATTCCAGGGTAATGTATAAGAGGTTGTCAAAACCCAATACCACTTGTAATAATACGAGCATAACAAGTGCAAATAAGCTGTCGATCGTAAAAAGGCCTTCCATAATGAGGTTTAATTTATTGAGGTAAAAATACACATTCTTATATATGCGTAGTCAAAATAAGCTAGAAAGGATTATTATCTATGTGTAAGTTTAAAATATCGATGTTCATTGCAAACTTTCTCATTTTTGATGATGGCATTTTTAAAAATCCCTTCTTTTTGATAAGCATTGCTTTCAAGTGCTTTCAAGGAAGCAATATTAAAATCAAAGATGCCAGCATGAATACGAAGTAGGTTTAATTCTTCAAACCCATATTGAGTAATCAAACCAATGGCTTGAGTTGCGATACCCTTATTCCAAAAGGGTTCTCCAATCCAGTATCCTATTTCTCCAGTTTTTCGGTAGATGCCTGATTGTAGAATGACGCCGATAACCCCGCAAAGTTTGTCTTTATAAACAATGCCAAAATTCTGTTGCGGGTCTTCCTGTTTGGTATTATGGATAAATGCTGTAGCATCAGCCTCACTATAGGGAAAGGGCAT
>CAZDFA010000054.1:0-15664 GCA_964504555.1 uncultured Flavobacteriaceae bacterium
TAGATGCAGTCTCTAAACTAAATTTAATATTTTCTTTAATCGTATCAGAAAACAAAAAAGGGTCTTGTGGTACATATCCAATATTGGAGCGAAGGGTTTCTAATCTGATTTTGGTTATTGGTGTTTTATCAATAATAATAGTACCCTTACCTGTATCATAAAGTCGTGTAATTAACTCAAGAATAGTAGATTTTCCAGAGCCAGTTTTACCAATTATGGCTAATGTTTCTCCAGCTTGAATAGCAAAGCTAATGTCCTTGAGGGCTTCAATACCAGTATCTTCATAGGTATAAGAAACATTTGAAAATTCAATAGTACCTTTAATAGCAATATCGATCGCATCAGGACTTGAGGTAATGTCAGGTTCTTCTTCAAGAAATTCATTGATGCGTTTTTGTGAAGCATCAGCTTGCTGTACAATAGAGGTTACCCAACCTACCGTAGCCACTGGCCAAGTGAGCATATTTACATAGATAATAAACTCTACAACTGTTTCAATACTTTTTATTTGACCTTCAATTAATTGCTTTCCGCCAAAATAAATAACTAATAAATTACTTAGACCAATTAAAGCAATCATCAGAGGAAAAAAGAAGGCCTGCACTTTAACCAAGTTTAGGTTTTTATTTTTACTGTCTATACTTAAAGCGGTAAAATCTCGATGAGTATTATATTCTAAGTTATAGGCCTTGATCACTGAAATCCCGCTAAAGGCTTCTTGGGTATAGGTGGTCAATTTTGAAAGGTATTCTTGTACAACAGTACTACGCTTGTGAATAGCCCTACTTAAGTTGTAAATGGCAATGGATAAAATAGGCAATGGTATGAGAACATAAATGGTTAAGGAAGGTGCTTGCCTATACATTACAGGTATAACTGTTGCAAAAAGTACTAGGGCTGTAAGGCAATACATAATGGCAGGGCCTAGATACATGCGTACTTTAGACACATCTTCACTAATGCGATTCATCAAATCACCAGTCCTGTTTTTTTTATAGAATGCTAAAGAAAGTTTTTGATAATGCGCGTAGATATCATTTTTAAGATCGGCTTCAATAAATCGCGAAACCACAATGATCATTTGTCGCATTAAAAAGGTAAAAAAACCAGAAATGAGCGCAGCAATAAGAATATAGCTCAAGTTTTTAAGAAGGGCTTTTGAAAGTAGTTGGTAATTTCCGCTATCCTCATTTAAGTAATCATTAACCAGAGTTATGATATTACCCACATAGTCTACGGAGATTACAGCAAATACTCGAGCAGCAATAATGATAAAAAATCCAAGGAGCAAACGCCATTTGTACTTTAATATATATGGATTGAGTGACTTGAGTGCTTTCATAAAATCACAACGTCTGTTGTTAGTGTATCTTCATTTTTACGTCCAATACGCGGGTTAAATTATATAGTTCATTAAATTTGACTCGTATTTTTAAGAATTATTAAAATTAAAGAACCAAACTAGACTCATATGGCTGTTGAAATGCTTTCTCCAAAAGAACTAAAAAAAGCTGCACCACTTTTTGGCCAGCAATCTTTTGATAATCATGAACAAGTCGTTTTTTGTTCAGACAAAGATACTGGATTAAAAGCGATCATAGGGATACACAATACCGTTTTAGGACCAGCGCTTGGAGGTACCCGTATGTGGAATTATGCCACTGAATGGGATGCCTTAAATGACGTACTTCGATTATCACGCGGTATGTCCTTTAAAAGTGCAATTACAGGTCTTAATCTGGGTGGAGGAAAAGCCGTTATCATTGGTGATGCCAAAACACAAAAAACACCTGAGTTAATGAAGCGTTTTGGCGCATTTGTTCATTCTTTAGGCGGTAAATATATCACTGCAGAAGATGTAGGAATGGAAACTGCAGACATGGATCTGGTGCGTGAAGTAACTCCTTATGTAACAGGTATTTCAGAAAGTAAAGGAGGTTCTGGAAATCCTTCCCCAATCACTGCTTACGGCGTATTTATGGGAATGAAAGCTGCTGCCAAACAGGCTTTTGGAACTGATAATGTAGAGGGACGTACAATTTTAGTACAAGGCATTGGTCATGTTGGAGAAGTGCTGGTTGAGCATATTACCAATGAAGGTGGTAAGGTTCTTATTACCGATATTAATGAAGCTAGATTACAAGAGGTTTCTCAAAAGTATGGCGCAACGATATATACTAGTAATGACATATATAATGCTGATGTTGATATTTATGCTCCTTGCGCTCTTGGCGCCACAATAAATGATGATAGTATCAATCAACTTAGAGCAAAAGTTATTGCCGGAGCTGCTAATAATCAGTTGGCTGATGAAAACAAACATGGTCAGATGCTAAGAGAAAAAGGAATTGTTTATGCTCCAGATTTTCTAATTAATGCAGGGGGCATTATTAATGTCTATGCCGAATTGGAAAAGTACGGCAAACAAGAAATAATCAGAAAAACTGAAAATATTTATGATACGACATTAGAGATTTTGACGAAAGCAAACCAAGATGATTTAACCACGCATCAGGCTGCTCTTCAGATCGCTTTGGATCGTATTGCGCAGCGCAAAGCGCATTAAAAAATTAAGTATTTCTGTGATTAAAACAATATAGGTTTTACGAATAACTGTATTTTTGCTGGGGTTTTATGAGAATAAAATCCCTTTTTTATTGATTAAACCTGATTTATGTAATAGAACTTTGTAATGAGACTTAAAAGCACAAGAAAACACTTGGTTTTGTAGTGATTCAAAGACGTAACAGATTTTCTATTATATAGAGCGGGTTAAATATATCTATCAAAAACGTTCTGTCCTATGCTTAATCGAAGACACATTCGTGTTAAAGTGATGCAATCTTTATACAGTATAAGCTGTAAAAAAGAGTTTAGCCTACCAAAGGAAGAAAAATTTCTTACCGAGAGCATTGGGCAATTATACAATCTCTACTTACTCCTTGTTGATATAATCATAGAGATACACGCTTACGCTAAAGAAGACGCAGTACGTCATGCCAATAAGATTTTGGCAACCGAGGAAGAAAAAAATCCAAACACAGCTTTTATTAACAATCAAGTCCTCCTAAAGCTATCTGGAAATAAGGCGCTACAGGATGAACTTGATAAAAGAAAACTGCGCAACTGGCGATTAGATAGTGAATATGTAAGTTTACTATACAAAACCCTCATAGAAAGTAATCTTTACAAAGAGTATCTTAAAAGTACAACTAGAGATTTTGATACTGATAAAATTTTCGTGGAAGCATTTTACACAAAGATCGTTGCTCCTAATGATAAGTTGTATGACTATTTGGAAGATCAACGCCTTACGTGGTTGGATGATTTGCCCATTGTAAATATGAATATCATTAAAAGGCTACAGAAAATTAAAGTCAATTCACCAGAATCAACCTTGTTGCCTAATCTTTATAAGAATGATGAAGATCGTGTGTTTGCCTTAGAGTTATTGGCAAAAACAGTTACAGAGGATAATTTTCTTGCCGATGAAGTGGCAAATAATACACCAAATTGGGATAAAGAACGCATTGCCGATGTAGATATGGTACTTATTAAAATGGCTCTTTGTGAATTTTTAAAATTCCCTTCCATACCAGTAAAAGTGACCATAAACGAATATTTAGAGATAGCCAAAGAATACTCCACAATAAAGAGTAGTATCTTCATTAATGGGATATTAGACAAGCTGGTTAAGAAATACCAACAATCGGATTCATTAAAGAAATCAGGTAGAGGATTGCAAGAATAATATTTTTGCTATTTTTGATGAGATTTAAACTAAAAAAAATACATAATGAAAAAAGCTATTTTAGTATTAGGTGTAGTATCTGCTATGATTTTTACATCTTGCAAAGAAGATGCTTCAAGTAAAGTAAAAGAAACAAATGTTGAAGTTGCAGCAGCGCGTGATGCAAAAGCAGCTGATTATCCAGTTATGGCCTTTGATGAAACTGAGTATGACTTTGGTAACATCTCAAAAGGTACTCCAGTAGAACATAAATTTTCATTTACTAACACTGGTAAAGCACCTCTTGTAATTGTAGATGCAAAAAGTTCTTGTGGTTGTACTATACCTGAGTACTCTAAAGATCCTATTGCTCCTGGAGACAAAGGAGAGCTATTAGTAAAGTATAACGGTAGTGGTACTAACCAAGTGACCAAAACGGTTACAATAAAGGCTAATACAGAAGCTGGTAAAGAAACTATTCGTATTAAGGCGTTTGTAGAAGCTGCCGCTGGAGCTGCGCAATAAGAGTATGAGTCCAGAACTTCAGTCAACATTACCAATGTTGCTGCTATTTGCAGTATTCATTGTGTTTTTTATTATTCTACCACAACGTAAAAAGATCAAACAAGAAAAAAGTTTTGATCAAGGTCTCAAAAAAGGAGATCGCATAGTTATGAAAAGTGGTTTACATGGTAAAATCCTAGATTTAAATAGTGATGGAACCTGTATTATAGAAAGCGGTGCAGGAAAGTTAAAATATGAACGATCTGCCATTTCTGTAGAAATGAGTAGTAAGCTAACAAAATAAGAAAGCTTTTTATTAACAAATAAGCACCCCTTTGAGCAATCAATGGGGTTTTTTTTATGTCAAGTTTTTGTTGATTAATACCAGCCTAACACTTATTAATAGAGCATTGGCAGTACTTTCTAATATATAAATGAAAAATTACTAAAGCAATGGTAGAAATAAATTAGTTCTTCCTTGATATGTAGCAAACCTTTATTTTCATTGATAATAATTGCTGCCAGTAGTACCAACTCAGCCATAGTGAGTAGCGCATGCATACTTTAGAAGTGTTCTTTGCAGACCAATATATTCCAGCAAACGAAATTACTTCAAAAAGAATATCAAGTAATCCCCATCATTCTAGATGTGAATGATAACCAGGGATTTGACTAATATTTGCCGCAAACAAAAAAGGTGTAGCTATAATGTGCTTGCTATTGATCCTAAAAAGAGTCAGACCTGTTTTTATAAAGCAAGCCCTTAATTATTTATTCAACAAAATTTCAATACCAAAAGCTTATTCGGTAAGGGTTACTGTACGAGTAACATTATTAAAAGGACCAGGAATTAGATTACCTTGCGCATCTATCAATTCTAATTGAATGCTAACTTCACCCTTTGGCAAGCCTTTTAACACGTGAGGAGCCCATTCTGTTATCATAAATTGTTCTCCATTAACAGTTGCTCTTACTTTGTTACCATCAGAAGCAAGAGTTGTATTTAGAACAAAAAAGTCCAACATTAGGTTTTCTGTGTCCTTGCCTGCATAGCTTCCTTTAGGTCTACTATAGATGAGGGTAGGAGCATCCATATCCAAATCTAATTTATCTTCTGGATTTGAACCAACGGTTACTTTTTTAACTACTACGGAGTTTTCATTTTTCACAGATTCATGATAAGAACGACTCAAAAAGGCAACAAGGTGATGAACGCCTTCAGGCATCTCTTTATCAAAAGTTGGTTCATAATGAGCAGAATATGGCTGATTGTTTACAATAAAGTGAATATGCTGCCCTTTCCCAGAATTGGCCAGAAGTTGCGCATTGGAACCTACTGTCTGTGCACCTAGCTCATAATTGGCAACCTCAAATTCAAAATCAACCGAAGTACCATCTGCAATAGTAAGATTGGAAGGGTTTTTTAAGGTTAACGCGGCATCGGCATAGACCGGAGATCCTTCTAATTTAGATAATGTCACTTTGCTTTTAATATCTTCTACTGCATATTCTATTTCTTCTTGAACAGTATCTTTCTTAGTTTCCTTGCAGGCAATAAGCACAATCAAAGATGCAATCAATAATCCTATACGTTTCATTTTCTAATGTTTTTGCGTTTTGTATTGGTGTTTTTTAAGGTGCCTCTAAGATACAATACAATTAAGGCAATCACCAAATTTGGCTAAAAAACCTAACTATTCTTTTTAATGAGCTTTCTTCAATCTGTAACACTCATCTTGAATTTTTCAAGGATGATTAATTTTTTATCATCGTGCCTGCTGGGTTTTAAAATGAACAACGTAATAAATCAAACCTCGCTTTTCCCAGATGAGAGTTGTTCAAAAAGTTGCGCTCCTTCAGGATCACTCTCCAAAACTACCTCAAACTCTTCTGGCATCTCTACACCATATTTGGATTGATATTCCAAAAGCTGTAGTTCAAAAAAATCAGATGGAAAATTACCGGGTGCTTTTTGAAATTGTTTGCCAAAACTAATTAGAAAACGACCTTGATAATGATGTAAAACTCCGTGAAATTAAATTTTAGGCCCTTCAATAGTTGCACAGGAAAGCGCGACGAGCTTAGTCGATATGCCGCAGCTATTTGACTAAGCTCGTGACTACTTGAGTCTCATTGTGCAATGTTTTATGTACAGGGCATTTGTCTGCAATCTGAAGAATACGATTAATCTGTTTTTCATTTAGATCTGGAGCCACAATTTTTATCGCTCTATTAAAAGTGTCAATTTTATTGGTATCCGAATCTTCGCATTCCTGACAGTCTTTAGCGTGTTCTTTTCCGTAATTGGTATGTACTTCTACATTTTCAACGAGCCATCCTTTTCTTTTGGCGTACATCTGAATAGTCATTGCGGTACAAGCTGATAGTCCGGCAGAAACCAATTCATAAGGTGTAGGGCCAAAATCATGACCGCCAACATTCTCAGGTTCATCAGCCTTAAGGTAATGATTTCCTAATTTCATTTCTGTGGTAAAATCATCTTCATAATCCAAGCTCGCGGCCACCTGATAATTAGATTCTATTTGCTCTTCTTTTGGTAGTGAAATGTAACGTGCCGCCCAACCTGCAATTACTTGTCCTACATAAGCAGCACTTTTCTTATCAATTAATAAATGCTCAGACCCGTCAAGTGTTATAAAACTTTTAGGGTGATGTGCTGCTATATATATTTCTTCTGCATTCTTTATATTGACTGTCGCATCTTGCGGAGAATGAAAAATCAATAAGGCTTTATTGCGTAATTTATGAGCAGCATTAGCACAAGAAAGCGAATTCAAATCATCAACAAACTGCTTTTTAAAAGTAAAAGGACGTCCAGCAAGCGTAACATTGGCGTGTCCTTCTTTTTTTATAGTTTCAAGAGCAGGTCCTAATTGCTTTTGAACATGAGCAGGATTACTTGGCGCGCCAATAGTCGTAACTGCCTTGACGCTAGCTATTTCCGATCCTGCAAATAATACTGCAGCACCTCCCAATGAATGTCCAACTAAAAGTGTAGGAGCCTTGTAGTTTTCTTCTAGGTATTTCGCTGCAGCTACAATATCTTCTACATTTGTCGAGAAATTTGTTTCAGAAAAATCCCCTTCACTTTTATTTAATCCGGTAAAGTCAAAACGCAGTACTCCAAAGCCTTCAGACGCTAACGCTCGACTAATATTACGTGCCGCCGAAAAGTCCTTACTACACGTAAAACAATGGGCAAATATGGCATAGTTATGCGGAAATTGCTCTGCGGGTAGGTCAAGACGCGCCGAAAGTTGCTGTCCGCGACCATTGGTAAATGTTACTTTTTCTGATCTCATTAAGATATTGGTTTAGTTTAAGAATGTTGAATAAGTCGTTAATCACGATTTTGTTTACAAAATTGAAATACTGATTATAATTAACTTTCCTTTTTCTTCCTAAAATCGGCCTTCCACCATACGCCCAATTGCAGGCGGTCAAAATTGGTGTTGTTAAAGTGGTTTTTAAGATAGCCCAATTGAAGCGCCACATTGCTGTTTACATTATAGCCCAAAGCTCCATACAAGCGGTTTTGCCCAAAAATAGATTGGTCTAGCCCATCAAACTGTTCCTCCTGAAGGTTGAGAAAGATTTCCTCATAGGCTGTTAAAAACCAAGTATCGTTAAGCGGATAAGTTATCCGTAAAAAATAACGGGCTCGGTGTTGTGTATCATTACCCAGATTGGGATTGTTAATAAACCGCTGCTCCAAGCGATAGCGATGGCTAAACTTAAACTTACCCACTTTGTTACGCAAGATAAATTGCTGAAAAATCCTATTTTCAGTAACGTTACGCTCTCCGTCAAATTCTTCAAAGGAAGGATCAGTTGGGATGTGGGCATAACCGAGGGTAACTTGGGCATTATCTGAAATATGATAATTTACACCCACCCGAGGGAGTAACTGATTGAAGTTATTTAAGATTTCAAACGTACGATATTGAAGTTCGTTGTGAATACTCCATTTTTCAGCTACTTGAAAGGTGCCAAAGTACATCAGCCAAGTACCTACATTATCTTCTCCGTTATCTTGAGCATTTGCGGTATCGCCTCCATATCCTAAGCCTAGAATTGTTATGAATACAAAAAGTGATTTTCTCATAAGCTGATTAGTCTATACTAAAGTTTTTTATTGTTTTAAATGGTTTTAAATCCAAGGTTTCCATAGTTTGTTGATAGCTAACCCATTCATTATTGAAGAATTCATTGGTGCTATCTAAGGCGTTTTTTAATTGGTCTTTGGCCTGCTGGATCAATTGTCTTTCAGTAGCAGTAATGCCATTAGGACGGCTATTTATATATCTACTGGCGTTACCAATACGTTGCATTGCAGTAACCTCTGGATTTCGGGTTATACCTTGTCTTTTGTCTTCTTTGCCTAAATATAAAGCGATTTGCTTATCAATAGATTTTACAATATCACCACAAGATTTAATAGCATCTTTATAGGTATCATCATCATTCAGTTTTTTGATCGCCTTTTTGTAATCCTGAGCAATGGTTTTACTTTGTACTAACTGTTTTGTGGCATCGGCAGCCGTTTGAGTAAGACCTTCGATTTCCTTTCCATAGGTATAAGCATCATTGATCGCCTTCTGGGAGAAGGTTAACCTCGGGTCTGAGGCTATAGTAATGCTGCTCTCGCTTGACTGATCGCCGTAACTCATTACCAGTTTATAGGTACCAGGTTTTACACGCACACCGCTAGGTTCGTTTTTGCGTTCTCGTATACTTCGCGATGGTCTATCACCCCCAGCTTCATTCATAAACCAACGCATTTTATGGATACCACTGCTGTCAGGAGCTTCTGTTTTAAGGTGACGTATCTGTCTATCACCATCGTAAATCTTCAAATGAATGGAGTCCCATTTCACGACATCCTCCTCCTTTTCATCATTTTCTTCTTCATCCTTTTTCTTTTTCTTTGGTTTTGGAGGCTCAACTTTTGTAATGTAATAGGCAATTTGAGCGCCAAAGGCTCTATTCTCACCATTATACAAGGCATCTCCGCCAAAACGGCTTCCTGCCGGCTGTTGTGTCGCAGCTTGATAGGCAGTCGGGGGAGTAAAGAGTTGTAGCTTTCGCGAAAGCGTACTGCGGTTACTGGCAATTTCGCGTAAGGGTCTTATATCATCTAGTATCCAAGCTGCCCGACCGAAGGTGCCGATGATCAAATCATGCTCTCTCGGATGAATGATCAGATCTTTTACTGAAGTTGTAGGGAAACCCTTAGTCCATTTTTGCCAATTACTACCCGCATCAATAGAGACGTAAAGCCCATCATCTGTTCCTAAAAACATGAGGTTAGGTTCTTCAATATCTTCTACAATAGACAGGGTATAGCTTTGCACGTCATTGGCATCAACGATACGCTCCCAACTTTTGCCATAGTTTTTAGTACGATAGGCATAAGGTGTATAATTATATCTCCGGTAATCATTAGCCACCAATAGCGCCTCGCCTTTGTTCTTATTACTCGCCTTTATCTGTACAATCCAACTGCCTTTAGGCAAGCCTTTGAGGTTATTTGTTACTTCGGTGTAGGAGCTACCTCCATTCTGAGTATAGTGTACGCGGCCATCATCAGTGCCGACCCAAAACATATTTCGCTCCAATGGTGAAGGCTCAATCACTAGGACGGTACAGTGGTTTTCTGCACCAGTTGCATCTAAGGTTAATCCACCCGACTCAGATTGTTTTTGCTTTTCAGGATCATTAGTAGTCAAATCAGTAGAAATCACTTCCCAGGTCAAACCTTTATCTGTAGATTTATGTACAAACTGACTGCCGAAATAGATAGTGCTATTATCAAAAGGGTCAATATTAATCGCACTGTTCCAGTTAAAACGCAGTCGCACTTCAGGATCAGGATGTGTAGGTCTTACCGCATAGTTATTTCCAGTTTTCCAATCGTAGCGACTCACAAACCCTTGTTGACTCATACTCCAGCCGTACTGACTATCATCGCGATCTGGGACTACATCAAAACCATCACCAAAGGAGATCTCTTGCCAGTAATGATTGCGTATTCCCTGGGCGCGCCATACATAGGCTGGTCCTCGCCAACTGCCGTTGTCTTGCATACCGCCATAAACATTGTACGGATACTCATTATCTACATTAATATGATAAAACTGCGCTACTGGTAAGTTGCCAATAAAACGCCAACTCTTTCCGCGATCGCGGGTAATATTCATACCACCATCATTTCCGTCAATCATAAAGCTGCCATCTTTAGGATGTATCCACCAGGCATGATGGTCTGGGTGAACCCCATTGTCTACACCATAGGCAGGCATTAATTGTGTAAAGTTTTTTCCACCATCTTCAGATACATTTACATAAGTAAAAACAGAGTAGACTCGATTTTCATTTTGAGGATCTACATAGATGTCAGAATAATAGAAAGGGCGATTACCAATATCATTTTTGTCATTGACTTTACGCCAATTAAAACCACCGTCATCTGATCGATAAAGCGCATTTTTCTTAGATTCTATAAGGGCATATACTACGTTTGGGTTATTGTTTGCAATAGCAATACCTATTCGACCAAGATCACCTTTAGGTAGGCCATCTTTATCATTCAATTGTTTCCAGGTATTTCCGCCGTCATGGGTCATATAGAGGCCAGAACCTTTTCCACCTGATTTAAAGAACCAGGGATCTCTTTTATGCTCCCACATCGCGACAAATAATTTATTGGGATTTTCTGGATCCATAACCATATCTGCAACACCCGTTTTGTTGTTGTTAAAAAGAATTTTGCTCCAGGTCTTACCTCCATCTGTAGTCTTAAAGACACCCCGTTCCGGATGTTCTCCCCAAGGAGAACCTATAGCACCTACATAAACCACATCGGGATTAGTTGGGTCAATAATCACACGATGAATGTGACGTGTGTCTTCCAGTCCCATGGATATCCATGACTTTCCTCCATCCAGAGATTTATAAATACCATAACCCCCATTTAAGCTGTTTCTAGGGTTACCTTCACCAGTTCCTACCCAAACTACACTAGGGTTAGATTGTTGTATGGCCACGGCTCCAATGGATGCGGTTTTTTCACTATCAAAAATAGGATCCCATTTAATACCGCCAGAAGTCGATTTCCAGAGACCACCCGAGGCTGTACCTACATATATAATATCAGGATTGGATAGTACAACATCTATAGCAGTGACACGACCAGACATACCTGCAGGACCAATATTACGAGGCTGCATATCTTGTAAAATGCTTATATCCAGTTTTTGAGCTGAAACAAAAGTGATGCAAAAAACAAATAGAAAAAGAGTAATTTTTTTCAAAATAAAGTAGTTTAGGTGATGGTTGTTTCAATGGATCACAAGGTAGCAAAATGCAGTGCTGATAATTCTTAAAGGGGTGTTAAGAGAGATGAACCTAACACCATTAAAAGATTTGAATTTTATGGTATTTAGAGATTAACAGAAGAGTAATGCTTTTAAGTGTTTCGAAAACGTTGTATCTCGAAAAGACTGCTAAAAACAAGTTAATTCAAATTAAAAAATAGAGTCCATGAAACCAATTGTCCGTATTTTTATGTGGTACTATGAAAAAGCATATAAAGCAAAGTGGATTTGTCTTTAAACCCTATGAAAAGAGTGAGCAGTCTCTTTTTGATAAACTGCTGGATATTTTTCAGGAATTAATCACCCATACTTCAGGAGACTTTGATGAGGCCATGGACTGGTTAAAACAACTAGACAAGGAGTATAATCTCACTAATGAAGATTATACACTAGATGATTTTGTACAGGAATTAAAGGATAAAGGCTATATACGAGAAGAAGTACGTCCTGATGGTAAAGGAGGGACGAAAATTACCGAAAAAACAGAACGGGCTATTCACCAGCGAGCCCTAGATCAGATTTTCGGAAAGCTAAAAAAAGGTACTCGTGGCAATCACCGTTCAAAGCATGCAGGGAAAGGCGATGAGCACACAGGAGATTATCGAGAATATCGATTTGGAGATACATTAGAACGTATTTCTATGACAGAAAGCCTGCGTAATGCCCAGATCAATAATGGAATTGGAGATTTTCGATTAAGCGAAAATGATCTTGTGATAGAAGAAACGCATTTTAAAGCGCAGATGAGTACGGTCTTGATGATTGATATTTCGCACAGTATGATTCTCTATGGGGAAGATCGTATTACGCCAGCTAAAAAAGTTGCTATGGCATTAGCCCAACTAATTACCACACGTTATCCTAAGGATACCCTGGATATTTTAGTGTTTGGCAACGACGCCTGGCCAATAAAGATTAAGGATTTGCCGTATTTACAAGTTGGTCCTTATCATACCAATACCGTAGCGGGACTTGAGCTTGCGATGGATATTTTACGCAGAAAGCGTAACACCAACAAACAAATTTTTATGATTACCGATGGTAAGCCCAGTTGTTTGAGATTGCGGGATGGCAGGTATTATAAAAACCCAAATGGTTTGGATCAACACATTGTAAGTAAGTGTTATACGATGGCTCGTCAAGCGCGAAAATTACATATTCCTATTACCACTTTTATGATTGCGAGTGATCCTTATTTGCGTCAATTTGTAGATGCATTTACAGAAGCCAACCAAGGCAAAGCCTTTTATACCGGCTTAAAGGGATTGGGCGAAATGATTTTTCAGGATTATGAGACGAACCGAAAAAAGAGACTTAGGTAAGAGTGAGCTATGACAAGTAAGGTTGTGTCTGAAATATGATTATAAGGTGCCTGAGTGATCCTGATTTTTCAGGATCGTGTCGAATCACCAATAGATTATAAAAGAAGACTTTGACATCTCGATGGGTATTGGGATCGACGAGAAGAATTCATTCAAAATCTTCCGCGAAGGCGGAAGACTTATAAATTTAATAACAATGGCGAATGGTAGGATGAGATTCCCGCCTTTGCGGGAATTAATTATATGGTAGAACATACAGAGATAAAAACACTAGAAGCCCTTAAGGCCAGCGGATATGTTTCAAGAGGCATTAAAGATGAACTTCGAGAAAATCTAATTGCCAAAATAAAAAATGACACTCCAACTTTTGAAGGGATACATGGTTATGAACATACGGTGATACCAGAACTAGAGCGTGCCATTTTGTCTAGACATAATATTAATTTATTAGGACTGCGAGGACAAGCTAAGACGATGCTAGCCCGTCAAATGGTCAATTTATTGGATGAGTATATTCCGGTTGTCGAGGGCTCTGAAGTTAATGACGATCCATTAAATCCCTTGTCTCGATATGCCAAGGAACGTATTGCGGAGTTAGGTGATGATACACCAATAAGCTGGTTGCATCGTAATGATCGCTTTGCCGAAAAATTAGCAACACCAGATGTTACGGTAGCCGATATTATTGGTGACGTTGACCCCATAAAAGCTGCTAATCTAAAATTAAGCTACGCCGATGATCGGGTCATCCATTTTGGAATGATCCCTAGAGCCAATAGATCTATATTTGTTATTAATGAATTGCCTGATTTGCAAGCTCGTATTCAGGTAGCATTGTTTAATATCTTACAGGAAGGTGATATCCAGATTCGCGGTTTTAAGCTGCGCCTAGCTTTAGATATGCAATTTGTTTTTACTGCAAATCCTGAAGACTATACCAATAGAGGGAGTATTGTAACGCCACTCAAAGATCGTATTGGTAGTCAGATTTTAACGCATTATCCAGAAAATCTTGAAATTGCCAAAAAGATCACTCATCAAGAGGCCAGAGTCCTTGATGAACAGTCAACAATGGTTTATGTCCCTGAACTGGCGCGAGATATATTGGAAGAAATAGGCTTTGCAGCCAGAGATAGCGAGTTTATTGATGTTAAAAGTGGGATTAGTGCGCGTATGAGTATTACCGCTTTTGAAAACCTACTCAGTACCGCAGAGCGTCGTGCGCTACTAACCATTGATAATACTACAGCAGTACGACTTAGCGATTTTATGGGGGTTATCCCTGCCATTACAGGTAAGGTGGAGTTGGTATATGAGGGAGAGCAGGAGGGAGCAGACTATGTAGCCAAGGTTCTAATAGGAGATGCTATAAAATCAATTTTTGAAGACCTCTTTCCTAAAATAGAAAAACTCAAAAAGGAAACGGATGAAGATCCATATGAAGAAGTTGTGAGTTGGTTTTTTGAAGAAAGTGGTTTTGTTTTGGAAGATGATCTTAATGATATTTCTTACAAAGAACGCTTGGATCGAATTACTCCATTGAATAAATTGATGAAAAAACACCAACCAGATACCAAGGAGGAAGATCAATATTTCATGAAAGAATTTATTCTATGGGCATTGGTGGAGTATAAGCTATTAAGCAAGTACGAACTCTCCAATGGGCTTCGATTTAATGACCTTTATGGAAGCTATATTTCAGGTTTAAGTTAGAAGCTTCAAGGAATAATCGATAAGATAATTGGTTGTAATCGAAGCAAGTCTTTAATGCTTCAAAAGGGTATAAATTGACTTTAATTAACTAAGAAAATAAACCTTATTTTAAGGTGTGTTAGTACCAAAATTTAATAATATGTTAGGACTAACAATTGTTAGTTACACAACAATTTAACGTCACTTTCACTAATTTAAAAGTAGTTAAATAAAAGCTCTTATAGAGTTTTGAATATTGAGAAACTATTAAATTCTTGATTTAATTAAGTTGGATTAAATATTTGATTTAGATTTTATTAATTATTAATTTTAGACAAATCTAAAAATAAAAAAACCCCTAAGAAGGGGCTTTTGTTTATTTTATGAAATGTACTTATACATTTGGAATAATCAATTCTTGTCCTGGATGAATAACATCTGGGCTCTTCAAGATACCTGTGTTGGCTTCAAATATTGCAGTGTACTTCATCGCATCTTTATAATAGTGCTTGGCAATCTTACTTAAAGACTCACCAGACTGTACGGTGTGCTTTGCATAAATGGAAGTATCGGCAATACTAATATTGGCAACAACATCTGAAGGATTTTCCCCGCCTGCTGTTTTGATAGCATCCCAAAGTTGATTTTTTTCATACTGTGTTCCTGCAGTTCCTGTAATGTGCAGAACTCCATTTTCTTCTTTTACATCACCGCCCTGAATATTTAATTTTTCTCCTAATTCAAGAACAGCTTGATATTTTGCTTTTACCATGGTTAAATTTATTATGGGTTAATTAATATTTTTAAATATACAAAGACCTTTACTTATTAAGAAGTTTTGTTGTTTAAATGTGAAATGTTGTGGTTTAAATTAAAAATGCGTAGTTAATCGAAAATTAGCCGGCCTTCAAACTGTTCATCTACTTCTACAATAGGAGGTCTATTCACTGCAATTACATCGCCTACTCCTCGAATAAACCCAGTAATACTTTGAATAGGATGCACTCGCATAGGTGCCG
>CAZDFA010000055.1:0-15538 GCA_964504555.1 uncultured Flavobacteriaceae bacterium
AAACCCTACTGTAGAGCATATTGCAATTGTTATTTATGATAAAATAAAAAAAGCTCTTGATTCCTGTTATGAAATAGAAATTACCTTGTATGAAACACCACGTAACTATGTTGTTTATAAAGGATAGTTTATGTTGCAGGTAGGTGATAAAGTACTCCCTTTTTCTAGGGTTAATCAAGATGGAGACCTAGTAGATTTTGGCACTTTACTGGGCAAACAAGCTTTGGTTATATATTTCTACCCTAAAAACTTTACACCAGGTTGCACCAAAGAAGCTTGCAGTTTTAGAGATAATTATCAGGAGTTTGAGGATTTGGGAGCAACAGTATTCGGAGTGAGTGGGGATAGCAGTACTTCACATGCCAGATTTGTAAAACGTTATAGATTACCCTTTGATGTAATTTCTGATAAAGGTGGTGAATTGAGTAAAATGTTTGGTGTTAAAAGTCTGCTACTCGGTCTTTTGCCAGGAAGAGAGACCTTTGTAATCGATAAAAAAGGTATTGTTTGTCTTAGATACCATAGTATCAATGCAACCAGGCACATACCAAAAGCACTGAGTGTTTTAAAGAAGACAAATAAAGATATATAGTGATTGCTATTATATTTCCATGAAAGTGGTTATTTTTAAAGGCAATCATATAATAATTTTGCTAAAAACCAAATAGTATGGCTAACATTAGAGACTTAAAAAAAGACATTAATTTTGTGCTAGGTGACATTATTGATGCGGTAAATATTTCGCAAAGTTTAAGTGATAAACCTGACGAAAAGAAAGCAGATGCTATAATTGATGATGCTATTCAAGTTTTTGACAACCTTGTTGCAAAAGTTAGCGATCGTAAAGTAGAAAACAGAAAAACCCATTTAAGTGCTGTACGCACTGAACTTGAAGAAAAGGCTTTAGCACTAGTGGAGCGTGTTAATAAGTTATAAAGCCTACTCGAGTAGTGTCGTTTCTTCTTTTCGTTTGGCTATAAGTTCTTTAAGTTCCAAACTGTATTTTGATTCTTGCACTTGAGCATCTAGTTTGCTATATAATTCTTCAAGAAAAGATATTTTAGCATCAGGAATTTGAGTAATTATAATGTATGGAGCCACTTCCAACTCCGAGTTTGTTACTACAAATTGTCCCGCAAAACGATATTTACGTTGTAAGAGATTGTCCAGTGAATCTTGATAGGCTCGTATACGATCATTGTCGTTATCTTTTTGAGCATCATAAAATTCTTTGATATAATTTAGATTTTGACTATTGAACTTGTCATTGTAGTTGAAAAATTCATCTAGTTTTTTTTGATTAATGCTACCAGTGACTTTGGCCTCTAGTTCAAAGTTTTTTAAGCGGGTAGTGATGGTTACTTGGGATTCTGGTTCAGCAAAAAAGGATACGCGATCATTAAAGCTGTTATTATCCAATTTGTCGAGATATAGCAATAAAACTTCAGGTTCTTGAATGTTGGCGTCTAGTTCAAATTCTGAGTCGCCATCAACCACAAGTGAATCGAGGTTCACCAGCACGGTATCCTGTAAATGTTGCAAATACAGCGTTCCCTTACGCAATCCATCAATACTACCGTTAACTGTAAAATTGGAAGTTGTAGTTTCTTTACAGGACGTGAGTAGTAGTACTAATACTAAAAAACCGAAAACCGATCTCATCATATATATTCAAAATTGGGCTACAAATATGATACTTATTTATGGTATTTGTACTACCCGCCAGAGGCTATTTGCATCAGCCAGGCGCAAGCAATAGCACCATAGGTCCCTACCACATAGCCAAACACCGCAAGTAGTACACCTACCGAAGCTAAGGAAGGATGAAACTCTGCAGCAACTACAGGAGCAGAAGCAGCTCCGCCAACATTAGCCTGACTACCTACTGCTAGAAAGAAATAAGGCGCTTTAATAAGTTTGGCAACCCCTATTAATAAGCCAGCGTGAATAGCTATCCAAATTAGTCCAATAACTAATAAACCAGGATTCTTAAATGCTTCAACAATATCAATATGTGTGCCAATAGAAGCCACAAGGATATAAATAAATATACTACCCAATTTGCTCGCACCAGCTCCTTCAAATTTTTTGAATTTGGTAAAAGATAGACTTACACCAATAATGGTAGCAATTGTAATTAACCAAAAGAATGAATACGTAAAGGAGCTCAACGCCGAACTTTTATCTGTAAATATTTCAATAGTTCCCAAGACTGAAGTTATCGATTGAGATCCCCAATGAGCCAGACCTACACCAGCAAAGGCAACCCCCAGTAATATCATATAATCTGTTAAGCTAGGGTCACGTTTTATTTTTTCCACGAAAGTGATAACGCGTTCTTTTAGGATTTCTATTGCTCTCGCGTCTGCCTTTAACCATTGGTCTATCCGTTTTGATTTTCCAATGCCTAATAATAAAATAGCCATCCAGATATTAGCTACGGCAATATCCACCAAAACCATAGCACCAAATTTGGAAGGATTGTATTCAAATATTTCTAGCATAGCAGTTTGGTTTGCACCACCGCCTATCCAACTACCTGCAATAGTAGCGAGACCGCGCCATACGGCATCTAGACCAGTGCCAGCAAGTACATCTGGAGCCAGCCAACCTACCAACAAGACGGCAATTGGACCTCCTAAAACAATACCGATAGTACCCGTAAAAAACATAATTAATGCTTTAGGTCCTAAGTTTGAAATCGCCTTAAGATCAATGCTAAGTGTCATTAAGATCAAAGCAGCAGGCAATAAATACCGGCTTGCTATATAATACACCTGCGAGTCGTCGCCATTAATTAGTCCAATAGAATTGAAAATACCGGGAATAAAATAACATAGCAATAGTGCCGGAACATACTTATAGAATGAACCCCAAAATCCTTTTTTAATGCTGGAGGTGTAAAACACCCCTGCCAAAACTAGCATAAGAAGTCCAAAGACTAGTGCATCATTTTTTATAATCGGGGTTTTTAAGGCAGAACTTAAAAGTGCTAATGTCATTTTACTTGTGTATTTCTTATTAAGAGCCTTTGAGCCAACTTTCTCTTAACCTAAGTTCTGGGCCATCCACTAAATATTGCAACTCAACGAGGGATTTTCTATTCACATAAGGCGCAGTTACTTTACCTGACAAGGCTACTTCCTCGCCTTTTCGTTCAACCACAAAGTTTATAGGATCACCTTCTTTCCAATTTTGAGAATCACCGATAAGTTCTCTTACATTCTGAAGAGTATAGGCTTTATTATTTATGGTTTTAATAATATCATTCCCCTCCAATCCCAAATTAAGCATGAATGTATTGAGATCGATGCCGGACATTATAAATATATCTCCAGTTTGCTGGTTCACATTAATAAAGGGTGTTTGTTGATCGAAGAAATAACTTGTGCTAGGCACCTGACTACTTTCAAATGATAATCCTACTTTTTGAAAAAAGTTTTCATACGGTATTGGCGTATTGCCTACCACGTGTTTTGTAAAAAAGTCTTCAATTGTGGGTGAAGTCAATGAAACGATCTCATCTATAATTGTACTATCATCAAAAGGTTTGTCTATCCCATATATTCTGGAAAGTGTTTTCATTAAATCTAAAATTCCGGTTTGTCCTTGGCTTTCTTCCAATAACAAAATATCTAAGCACATGCCTATAAGAGCGCCTTTTTGATATACGTTTACGTATTGACTGGCAAACGGCTCTGCTAGCACATTTTTACTCATTTCTGTAAAAGACAGGGCGTCATCAAATGCTAATGAACTACCTATTTTTTGTGTCAACACATTATAATAATCGGCTCGAGGGCGTAGCCCTTGTTGTACTTGAAAGTGCTGTGCAAAGTATTCGGTTACACCTTCGTACATCCATAAGTGTTGGCTCATTTTAGGAGCATTAAAACTAAAGTTATGGATCTCTTTAGAATGTACCGTAAGTGGTGTTAGCGTATGAAAAAATTCATGTGATACCACATCCAACATAGCTTCATCTAGGGACGCTAATGGTATACCCTCTGGTAGGACAACAACAGTAGATGTGTGGTGTTCTAACGCCCCAAAACCTTGCGCATCTGTAGGTTCTGATGTAGAAAGGTATAAAAGTATACTATATTTTTTTGTAGCATTAAGATCGCCTAAATATGTTTTTTGCGCTTTCATCATTTCCAAAACATTGGGTTTAAGATCCGATGCAGATACTATATTATTGGGACTATAAACACTCAATTCAATTTCAATATCGCCAACAGTAAAAACCTCCGTATTAGGTTTGTTATACATTATAGGATTATCAATGATCTGGAAATACCTACTTGCATAAAAATGATCAACGGTATCAGTGTTTAAAAACTCTTGCCAAAGTTTGGCACTACTAACTTCAGGTAGAGAAGTGCTGCCTTCCAGTTCACTTGGTCTATTGATAGAAAGTTGATAAGGGATTTCTTGAAGTCCTTCAAAATACCCAATAATGCCATGCAAATTGAGCATAAAATGTTTGCCTACTAGAATATTAGTACCCGACGGAGAAAAAATTTCATGTGTTCCTTCTATATCAAAGGTGTCGTTAACTTGATAGCTAAGGCGAAATAATTTTTGAGCATTGTCAATTTGCCAAGTATTATCTCCTGTTTTTAGTATAGGCAGGGCTTCGTTGTTTTTGGTAAAAGCACGTACATTTTGGATAAAATTGCCAAAATCACTGTCACTATAGGTGCCAGGGACAATTTCGGGCATATAAAACGTAATCTTATCAGTAGTAATGGTTGGGCTAATAATATCAATAATTAGCTTATCGTCAATAACGTTTACTAAGTCTATAGTCGCCTGTACTTGTTGTCGGCTAGATTGCAAATTTTTACTGCCACAACTTAACAATAGACTAGCACTAAGGACATAAAATAAATATCGCATAAATATTTTGTTAGATGTTAAATTTAGTAAAAAGATTGCTTACGCTTAAAGCATAATAATACACCGTGAATTAGCTATGTTTTTTTATGAAATTAACTACCGTAGTGAGCAAAGTAGGTGCTATTGGCCTGTTGGGTTGGTTATAGGTTTTGGCATTTTCCAGATTATTTCCAGTAACCATACGGAATACATGATTCATCCCTTGAATATATAGCTGTGCTGCATCGGGTCTGGCATTTACTAGATGTAAAAATTCTTCTTTTGAAGATTGTAAATCTTTAGATCCACCAATAATTAGTATGGGTACGGTCACTTTTTTGATTTCCTCACTGGGGTCATAACGCATCCAACTCACCATAAAAGCTTGCGTGTCGGGATTTAAAATAGCATCTAAAGATATATCATAGTCCCTTACGCGACCAGTCTCTATAAGTTCTGCAAACGAAACTTCAGCCTTTTTTTCTAGACCAGGTTGCTGCAGTTTAATTTGATTAATAATAGTTCTGTCTATAGACTGTCCTGCTCCAGCCAAAGAGATAAAACCTGTAACAGGAATTTCTTGTGAAGTCAACGCACCAACTAATGAACCTTGGCTATGACCGATAAGAAAAATAGCAGAATAGCTGCTTCTTTGCTTAAAAAAATGAACAACACTTACTACATCGGTTACAAAGTCTTCAAACCGAAATTTCTTTTCATCTAAAACACCTTGTTCCAATAAGGTAAGTACGCGCTTATCAAATCTAAAAGATGCAATGCCGTCTTCGGCAAGTCCCTCGGCGAGCTTTTTTAAAGCATCATTTCGTGTAAACTGTTGGTTACCATTCCTATCTGTTGGGCCGGAACCAGGGATAATAATAGCCAAAACATTGGATTGTACTCGAGGTTGCAATAAGGAACCCTTTACAAAAGAATTAATACGAAGATCTTTGTTTGTCGTTTTGGACTTAGCAAAAAAATCTTGTTGCCCATATGCTATCAAATTCAAACAACAAAATAAGAGTATCCAATTTTTTTTCATAGGTATTTATGCTCTAGTGTTATTAACGTGATTTGGTGTAATTTCTTTTGATGTTTACAAATAATGCGTGTTTTTTACTGAATTATTCTAAAAGTAAGATTAATTCTAGGAGCTATAGTTTTTGTAGTTTTAGGTATTTGGTGTTGCCAATAATGTTGCGTTGCTCCTGCCATAAGAAGTAAACTGCCAGAAGTCAACTCCAGTTTATGCTGTAATTTATGATTGGCTTTGCTTCTAAATTTGAAAGTACGTGTTGCTCCAAAACTAACTGAAGCAATTATCGGATTATTTCCTAATTCCTTTTCATCATCCGCATGCCAGCCGTTGCTGTCTTTTCCATTTCGATATAAATTGCAAAGACAAGTGGTAAAACTTGTGCCCGCTACTTGTTCAATTGTTTGCTTAATGTTGGCCAATGTTGGTGTAAAAACTTGAGGATGCATGGTTATATTAGAATAGGAATAAGGCTTGGTATTTGATGCATATAAGGCCGTAAGTCTAGGTTGTAAAAAGTCCTTACCAAATACTTTGATAGTATCCTGTTGCCAAGCTATTTCTTTAATCAGTTTGTTAAAGATATTTTCCGTCATATATGGCCTAAAAAGATTAGGATAATAAGACACTTGAGCATTGGGTAACTCTAGATTTATGGTTTCACTATGATCTGAAAATAAATGCAAATATTGTGTATTGACTAATATTGAAAGTTAAGCTGCTCAAAAGCTACATTCAACCCAGCAAATTGTTATTATTAAGTTTTGTAAAGCATGTAAAAATACCTACTTTTGCACTCCTTTTTTGGTCATCTAGACGGAAGCGCAAGAAGGATTGGTAAATTTAATTATAATCGCTTTTACAGTTTTTTGAGATGGATACGCTTTCGCAAAAAATGTAAAATACAAACAAACTGCTTTTTTACTTCTATAAAAAGCAGCGAAATACAAATGTCTAAAGAAGCAAAAACTCCTGAAGTACAGGGAACCGAAGCAACACCAGTTGCAACTCCGCAAGTAACACAATCAGAAGCACAAGCTAATCCGGAAAAATTCCTAAAAGAATTTGATTGGGATAAGTATGAAGAAGGTATTGAAACCATTGCTGATGATCAATTAAAAGAATTTGAAACACTAGTCGCTAAGAACTTTGTAGACACCCTTGATGATGATGTGGTAGATGGTACGGTAATCGCAATGACAGATCGTGATGCGATTATTGATATAAATGCCAAGTCTGAAGGTGTGATATCGCTCAACGAGTTTCGATATAATCCAGATTTAAAATTAGGTGATAAGGTAGAAGTCCTTATTGATGTTCGTGAGGATGCTACTGGACAATTAGTCTTATCGCATAGAAAAGCCCGCGTTATCAAGGCTTGGGAGCGTGTTAATGCAGCTCATGATGAAGGTACTATAGTAAATGGTTTTGTGAAAGCACGTACCAAGGGAGGTATGATAGTAGATGTATTTGGAATTGAAGCTTTCTTACCTGGCTCACAAATAGACGTCAAGCCTATTCGTGATTACGATCAATACGTAAATAAGACTATGGAGTTTAAAGTGGTTAAAATTAATCACGAGTTTAAAAACGTTGTAGTTTCACATAAAGCACTTATTGAGGCTGATATTGAAGAACAGAAGAAGGAAATCATTAGTCAACTTGAAAAAGGACAAGTACTTGAAGGTGTGGTTAAGAATATTACATCTTACGGTGTATTTGTTGATCTTGGTGGCGTAGATGGTTTGGTACACATTACCGATCTTTCTTGGTCTCGTATCAATCACCCTAATGAAATTGTTGAGTTAGATCAAAAACTTAATGTAGTAATCCTTGATTTTGATGAAGGTAAGACGCGTATCCAACTTGGTCTTAAGCAATTGAGCAAGCATCCTTGGGAAGCTTTAAGTGAAGAAATTAAGATAGGAGATAAAGTTAAAGGTAAAGTAGTTGTAATAGCAGATTACGGTGCCTTTGTTGAGGTGTCAGAGGGCGTAGAAGGTCTTGTACATGTAAGTGAAATGTCTTGGAGTACGCATCTAAGAAGCGCACAGGACTTTGTGAAAGTTGGTGATGAGATTGATGTTATTGTGCTCACTTTAGATCGTGAAGAGCGTAAGATGAGCCTTGGTATAAAGCAACTTACTCCAGATCCTTGGACAGATATTACAAGTAAATACCCTGTTGGTTCTAGGCATACTGGATTGGTGCGTAACTTTACCAACTTTGGTGTTTTTGTTGAGTTAGAAGAGGGAATAGATGGTCTTATTTATATTTCTGATCTTTCTTGGACTAAGAAAATCAAGCATCCATCAGAATTCTGTAAAGTAGATGACAAGCTAGATATAGTTGTTCTAGAACTTGATGTTGATGGACGTAAATTAAGTCTTGGTCATAAGCAAACAGAAGAAAATCCTTGGGATAAGTATGAGACTGCATTTGCTTTAGGAAGCGTGCATACTGCAAAAATCACCGAAATTGTTGATAAAGGTGCTACTGTAGACTTTAACGATGATATTACGGCATTTGTTCCTGGTCGTCACTTAGAAAAAGAAGACGGAAGCAAATTAGGTAAAGGTGAAGAAGCAGAATTCCAGATAATAGAATTTAATAAAGATTTCAAACGTGTTGTTGCTTCCCATATGATAATTCATAAGGAAGAAGAAGCCAAAATTGTAAAAAAGGCTGCTAAGAAGGCAGCAGCTCAGGCTGATGAGGCAAAACCTACTCTTGGAGATGCTAATGAAAAATTAGCTGCACTCAAAAAGAAAATGGAATCTGATAATAAATAATTGAAGTAATTCAATTGTAAGAGAAACCCTGATTCAATAGAATCGGGGTTTTTTATTGCAATCCTCTGCGATAAAGCCATAATTTTGAATAACGCAGTATGATGGCATAAGCGTGTAAGTAACTAATCATCACTCCAGGAATACCATCTCTAAATCCCATTTGCAGGATATAATGTTTCAAAAACCCCCAAATAGGTTTTAATATAAAATGAAAGGGCGTGAGCCTATTGGTTGTTTTATCATAATCTCGGGCTTGCCAAGCAGCATATCGATTAAGTTTTGTGACATGCTCATTTAAAGTTGTATAGGTGTTGTGGTGGAATTTATTGTTTAAAAACCCAACTTTACCATCTGCCACTATTTCTGCGTGTACCATTTTATCCTCATAATGGCATTTGTCTTTTTTAAAAAACCGGATTACCTTATCATTTTGCCAACCACTAAAGCGAATGCGATTGCCCATAAAATGATTCATTCTATAAATCCAATAAGCAACAATATCTGGATTAGGGTTAGCAGCTAAAATAGATTTTATTTCTTTCTGTAATTCTGGCGTAACGCGTTCATCAGCGTCTACCAATAAAATCCAATCGTGCGTGGCTTGTGGGATGGCCCAATTTTTTTGAGAAGCAGAATATTGATATTCCCGTTGTACAATAAAATCAGTATACTCTTTGGCAATAGCTACAGTATCATCAGTACTCATAGAGTCTACAACCATAATTTCATCTGCAAATGAAACCGATTCTAACACCTGGCGAATGTTATGTGCTTCATTGCCAACAGGAATAATTGCGGTTAGTTTTTCCATAGCTCTAATGAATCTCAAAGCTACTAACTTTTTATAAATAAAAACGTAATTTTGAAGCATTTTCAAATGGATAAAACTCCTGTCATATCTGTAATATTAAGCACTTACAACGCCGAAGAGTGGTTGGAAAAAACACTCTGGAGTTATTCCAATCAAACCTTTCAGGATTTTGAATTGATCATTGCAGATGATGGATCGGGGCCAGAAACCAAAGCACTTGTAGATAGGTTTTCAAAAATTCTGAAAACTCCTTTGATCCATGTTTGGCAAGAAGATAATGGTTTCCAAAAATCAAGAATATTAAATAAGGCAATTGTGGCATCTACCAGTAATTATATATTGATGAGTGATGGTGATTGCATTGCTCGAAAAGATTTTGTAGAGCAGCATGTAAATAGACGTGAACCTAATTGTTTTTTATCTGGAGGCTATTTTAAATTGCCCCTTACTATTTCAAAGGCTGTAAACAAAGATGATATTTTAGATCAAAGCTGTTTTGATCTAAAATGGCTTAAAGAGCGTGGATTAAAATCTTCGTTTAAAAACAATAAGATTTCTGCTTCAAAAGAACTTGCATCGGTGATGAATAATTTAACGCCAACCAAGGCTAGTTGGAACGGCCACAATTCCAGCGGTTGGAAAAGGGATATTTTGGCGGTAAATGGCTTTGATGAGCGTATGCAATACGGTGGACAAGATCGTGAATTAGGGGAGCGACTTATCAATATGGGATTCAAATCAAAGCAAATAAGATACAGTGCTTTATGTTTGCACTTAGATCATCCTAGAGGGTATAAAACCAAAGAAACACTGGCGCGCAACGCTGCAATTAGAAAAAACACCTACAAGAAAAAATATGCCTATACCTATTTTGGTATTAAAAAAGGAGATAGTTTACAATGAATATTTTAGTTACTGGAGCTGCAGGTTTTATTGGTTCCCATTTTGCCGAAGCTTTGCAAAAAGAGGGGTGCCAAGTTTATGGAATTGATAATTTATCCTCTTATTACGATAAGTCGATAAAGTTGATCAATGTAGCAGATATTGAACGAGCTGGTGTAACTTTTAGGGAAGCATGCCTTGTTAGTTTGGATTATAATACATTGCCGCAGGACATAGATTTCATTGTTCATTTTGCAGCGCAGCCAGGTATTTCGGCAACTACAAATTTTGAGGAGTATCTTCATAATAATGTGCTGGCAACAAATGCACTCTTACATTGGGCAAAACAGCTCAAGTCTTTAAAACTTTTTGTAAATATAGCTACTTCATCGGTTTATGGCAGACAAGCAACCTCAACCGAAGATGAGGCTCCTAACCCCATCTCATATTACGGTGTAACCAAACTGGCAGCAGAGCAATTAGTAATGGCAGCACATCGATTGGGGGAGTTGCATGCCTGTTCCATACGGCTATTCTCGGTCTATGGTCCAAGAGAACGTCCTGAGAAGTTATATACCCGATTGATCAAATGTATATTGGAAAAGCAATCCTTTCCATTATTTGAAGGGAGTGATAAACACCAACGCAGTTTTACCTATATAGGAGATATTGTTACAGGTCTCAAAGCCGTTATTGCCAAACCTGAACAATGTCAAGGTGAATTAATAAACTTAGGCAGTGAAGCGGTTTATACTACTGCAGCAGGTATTGCCTTAATTGAAAAAATAATTGGAACCAAAGCGCAATTAGAAATAGTACCTAAACGTGTAGGTGACCAACTTCGCACCGCCGCCAATATTGACAAGGCAAAAAGAATACTAGGCTATGTTCCTGAAACTCCTTTTGAAGAAGGCTTAAAAGCACAAGTAGCTTGGTACAAAGCAAAGTTTGGATAATTTAGGACACTATACCCCTTATAAAACTAAAATCAGTAATCACTAAACGGCAACATTGTGCTCCCGTAGTGCATCATTAAGTGAGGTTTTTTTATCGGTACTTTCTTTACGTTGACCAATTATTAAAGCACAAGGAACATTATAATCTCCCGCTGGGAAGGATTTGGTATAACTACCGGGAATAACCACCGATCTTGGAGGTACATATCCTTTGCTCTCCTTAGGTGAGTCTCCAGTGACATCAATAATTTTTGTAGAAGCCGTCAAAACAACATTAGCCCCAAGAACAGCTTCTTTACCTACGCGCACTCCTTCAACTACAATACTTCTACTACCTAAAAAGGCGTTATCCTCAATAATCACAGGAGCTGCTTGTAGAGGTTCTAAAACACCACCAATACCCACTCCACCGCTAAGGTGTACGTTTTTGCCTATTTGCGCACAGCTACCTACCGTTGCCCAAGTGTCAACCATAGTACCTTCATCTACATAAGCGCCAATATTTACATAACTAGGCATAAGGATAGTGCCTTTAGAAATGTAAGCACCGTGACGGGCTACAGCATTGGGTACTACGCGAATACCCCTGTTTTTATAGTCACGCTTTAGCGGAATTTTATCATGGTACTCAAAAATACCAGCTTCTAATGTTTCCATTTTCTGAATAGGAAAATACAATACGACCGCTTTTTTTACCCATTCATTAACCTGCCAAGAACCACCTTGTGGTTCGGCAACACGCAGGGTACCGTGATCCAACATATCCACAACTTCTCGTATGGCCTGTTGTGTTACTTTATTTTCAAGTTGTGATCTATCTTCCCAAGCATCTTCAATTATATTCTTTATCTGATCCATATTCTGGTATTTTTTTAAGTCGATTATTAAGGAGGCAAAGATACTTCCAAACCTGGCTACTTTTATTAATAAATTCTTAAGGAATGCTTCTCCTATAAATAAGTACACTACATATAATAAGGATGCAGTTTTATGTATTTTTGTGCAAGATTAGCGTATGGGGATAATAATGGCAATAGATTATGGAAGCAAGAAAACTGGCATTGCCGTTACTGATCCTATGCATCTTATTGCATCTGCTTTAACCACTGTTCCAACAGGAGAATTATTGACATTTATAAAAAACTATCAAAATGAAGAAACCATAGATGTGTTGGTCATTGGAGAACCTAAACGATTTCATAATGTGGCTTCACCTATAGAGGAGGAGATTATACGCTTTCGCGAAAGCGTAAACAGCCAATTTCCCAATCTAAAAATTGTACGACAAGACGAACGATTCACTTCAAAAATGGCGTTTCAAACACTTATTGATAGTGGTATCTCTAAAAAGAAAAGAAAAGATAAAACTCTTGTTGATCAAGTAAGTGCAACGATTATTTTACAAGATTATTTACAATATAGAGCTTCATAACTAATGATATTACCTATTGTAGCCTACGGCGATCCCGTATTGAAAAAGAAAGCAAAACCCATTACTGATGGGTATCCTAATTTTAAAGAGTTGCTTGAGAATATGTGGGAGACTATGTATGGGGCAAAAGGAGTAGGGCTGGCGGCACCGCAAATTGGTTTGCCCATACGTTTGTTTTTGGTAGACACATCTCCTTTTGCAGGAGATGAGGATTTTACTCTAGAAGAACAAGAGCAACTCCAAAATTTTAAAAAAGCATTCATTAATGCGCAAATTTTGGAAGAAGAAGGGGAGGAGTGGCCTTTTGCCGAAGGTTGTTTGAGCATCCCAGGAATCACCGAAGATGTCTTTAGAAAACCGAGTATTACCGTAAAATACCAAGACGAAAATTTTAAAGAGTATACAGAGACTTTTGACGGGCTTATTGCAAGAGTTATTCAACATGAGTATGACCATATTGAAGGAGTTTTGTTTACCGATAAATTGTCTAGTCTCAAAAAGCGATTGTTAAAAGGAAAACTCACCAATATAAGTAAAGGAAAAACTGATGCTGCCTACCGTATGCGTTTTCCTAATATGAAGAAAAAAAGATAGTTCTACACTATATTTTCGACCAAGGTTTAACCAAATAAATTTACCAAATAGCACCTATGGGTTTAGATAAGATACTAGCCATTTCAGGTAAACCTGGAATTTTTGAAATTAAAACACAAACGCGTTCTGGCTTTGTCGCCGAATCATTATTAGATGGTAAGAAAATCTCTGTAGGTATTCGACATAATGTAAGTGTCCTTTCAGAAATAGCAATATATACACTTGAAGGAGAGATACCTTTACGAGAAATTTTCAATAAAATAAGTGAGAAAGAAAATTCAGGTCCTACTATTAACCATAAGGTATCTAAAGACGAGTTAGAAGAGTACTTTTTTAATATAGTGCCAGACTATGATGAAGATCGGGTATATGCTGGTGATATCAAAAAAGTGGTGCAATGGTACAATATCCTGCAAAAGAAAGGGCTTATGGACTTTAGCGATCCAGAAGCTACAAATGAAGAGGAATAGTGCATAACCTTCACTCGCTTCAGCGAAGGCAGAAGTCTTTTAAATAAGAACAAAATTGTAAATTGAATAAGTACCACTCTTTTTAAAACTAACAACACGTATTGATGGATGAGTACCGATAGTTATCGGGATAAGCTTTTGCGGAAATTAAATCATGAATTCTAGAAAAAACCAACTTGCAGCTATTGATCGTTTGCTTACCATTATGGATGAACTTAGAGAAGGCTGTCCTTGGGATAGAAAACAGACTCTACAAAGTTTAAGACACCTTACTATTGAAGAAACCTATGAGCTGGGTGATGCCATTTTAGAGAATGATTTGGAGGAGGTCAAAAAGGAGCTAGGAGATTTGTTACTTCACATTATTTTTTATGCTAAAATTGGAAGCGAGACCAATGATTTTGATATTGCTGATGTAGCCAATACCATCTGTGATAAGTTGATAGACCGTCACCCACACATTTATGGTGATGTTGAAGTGGCAAATGAAGAGGAAGTTAAGCAAAACTGGGAACAGCTTAAACTAAAAGAAGGCAAAAAATCTGTACTAGAAGGCGTGCCAAAAAGTCTTCCAGCTATGGTAAAAGCCAACCGAATACAAGATAAGGTGGCTGGCGTAGGTTTTGACTGGGAAGCACCAGAACAGGTATTTGAAAAATTACAGGAAGAGTTAGGAGAACTGCAAGATGAAATTTATAATGACGATCAGGAACGTATAGAAAGTGAATTTGGTGATGTGCTTTTTTCTATGATTAATTACGCCCGATTTTTAAAGGTAGATCCAGAAAGTGCTTTGGAGCGAACCAATAAAAAGTTTATCAAACGCTTCCAATATTTAGAAAGTAAAGCTAAGGAACTAGGCAAATCGCTAAAGGATATGTCCCTCGCTGAAATGGATGTCTTTTGGGAAGAGGCGAAGAAATTATAGGAGCTGTTTAGGTTATTGAGTGATTTTATGATAGTAAAATCGTATTGAAATAACTCACAGAAAATAGAACCGAAGCTTAAACATTAAATTATACGTGTATTTGAAAAAAAGCACGTATGGCTACAAAGTTGACATTATCTATTGATGAAAATATCATCAAAAAGGCAAAAGTTTTTGCTAAAAAGTCAAATAGGAGTTTATCGGACATTATAGCCTCTTATTTAAATAAGATCACCGATACCGTTAATGATGAGTCTGATGCAGAGTTAGAAAAAATAAGAGGGATTATTTCGTTACCCGAAGGTTTTGATGAGAAGAAGGAGTTGCGCAAGATTCTTGCTGAAAAGCATTTATAATGAATTTGTTTATTGATACCAACATTCTTATAGATTTAGTGGCAAACCGCCAACCCTTTGCAAAATGGGCTTTTAAGATTTTCAAAGACCAAAAAATGGGTAAATGGCAATTGGTTACCTCCTCAAATGCGGTTTTGACTACTTTTTATATTTTAGAAAAAGAGCTAGGAGCTACAAAGGCTCAATAAGCCATAAAAGTACTTTTATCAAGATTAAAAAATCAACCTATTACAGGAGATCAGCTACTTACAGGTCTAACCACAAAGTTTAAAGATTATGAAGATGCAGTACAGCACGAATGTGCTATGGCACATAAAAACGGGGACTACTTCATAACTAGAAATAAAAAAGACTATAAAGAAAACTTAATTGAAGTGCTAAGCTCTGAAGAGTTATATAT
>CAZDFA010000056.1:0-15013 GCA_964504555.1 uncultured Flavobacteriaceae bacterium
AATGGGTGCTATAGCCTTGAGGTTTTGCCCATTTGGCAATGCGCAGATTAAAGCCTGAATTATCTATAAATATTAGTGCATCTGGATTAAATGTCGCAATGTCTTTTTTACAGCGCTTTATAAAACCAAGTATCTTGAAAAGGTTCAATAGGATTACGGTAAACCCCATAAACGCTCGTTCTTTATAATGAGAAACCAAGGTTCCTCCTTGATTTTGCATCAAATCTCCACCCCAAAATCTAATTTCTGCCTCTGGATCTTGCAGATGTAGCTCCTTCATCAGATTGGATCCGTGAAGGTCACCACTTGCCTCTCCTGCCAGAATATAGTATTTCACCCTTAAATTAGTTTTTGTATCATAGTAGCAACTCCAATAACCACGGTAATAAGTAGAACACCTTTTGCCCTTTGATCCTGTCGCTTTCTAAGAAATAGGAAAAAAGCAATTAGATTTAGAACTGCCCCAAGAGCTACTAGCTTACCAATATAATTATTGTTTATAGCGTGGGTGATGGTTTCGTCAAAATTTCTTTTTCCCCGCCCTAAAAATGGCAACAATTGTACATATAGAAAAATGCCCAATACGTTAGCCAATAAACCTGTAATGCACCCTATTAATAAATCTTTCATAGTTATATTTTTTCGTTTAAAACGAAATTAGAATTCCCAAGTATTTAATTGTTGAATAAAATGATGGGCAGTTAAATCAAACTGCACTGGCACAATTGAAATATAGTGCTGACTCAGTGCCCATTCATCAGTGTCTTTGCCTTTGTCTTCATTGACAAACTCTCCAGTTAGCCAATAATATTCCCTTCCAAATGGATTGGTTCTTTTGTCAAAATCTTCTACCCAAAGCGCTTTTGCCTGTCTGCAAATTTTAATACCCTTTATGTCAGATGCTGCTATGTTGGGGAAGTTTACATTAAGTACCACACCTTCTGGTAATCCTTCTTCCAATACTTGAAGGGTGATTTTTTTTACAAAATCACGATACGGATCAAAATTGGCCTTTGCACTATAATCCAAAAGGGAGAAGCCAATGGCCGGGATACCCTCAATACCTGCCTCAACGGCGGCACTCATCGTACCGCTGTATATTACATTTATAGAAGAATTGCTTCCGTGATTTATTCCACTTACACAAAGATCTGGCTTACGATCTAAAATCTGTTGGGTAGCCAACTTAACACAGTCTGCCGGAGTACCAGAGCAACTAAACTCTTTATGAGTAGCAGGTGGCGAAACTGTAATTTCATCACAATATAATGTATTATTAATAGTAATGGCATGTCCCATTGCACTTTGCGGCTTATCTGGCGCAACTACCACCACTTCACCGATGGAGCACATAACCTCTATCAAGGTGCGAATGCCTCCAGCAGTTATCCCATCATCATTGGTTACTAGAATTAAAGGTTTATTGGGCATTTAACTATAGTTTATAAAAACGAAAATACGTAAATTACTGCGCTATTTACAGCGATTTTGTTTAACAAAATATTACGAGACCCAATACTATTGTGGCACAATTTTTAATGTACATTGCTAGTTAAAAGATGCAAATAACTCATTTTATGCGAAGGAATTTTAAATATATGGCGTTAATGCTATTGTTTGCAGTAGCCAGCTGCAGTTTTACCACTAAAGATTTTAATGATCCAAATAGAGATAAAAATCTTATTGATCTTATTAATTATGTTCTGAGTAGAGCTCACTATGATTATAAAGATTTAAATGATAGTTTTTCTCAAAATGTATTTGATGATTATATAGAAGCATTAGATCCATTTAAGCGCTATTTCTATAAGAAGGATTATAAAGAATTCAAAAAATATAGAGAGTCCATAGATGATATGATTCGGGATAAAGATCTTAGCTTTTTTGATCTTACCTATACCAGATTAGAAGAACGTATCAAAGAAGCCGAGAAAATTCAAGAAGATGTTTTAAGTAAACCTTTTGATTTCTCTAAAAATGAAGTGTTAAACACAGAATATGAAAAAACAGAATATGTTTCCAGTAAAAAAGAGCTTAAGGATCGCTGGAGAGTACAGCTTAAACTTCAGGTTTTAGGTAATTATTTTGAAACCAAAGATGAACAAGAATCAGATGATAAAGAAAGTGAAGAAGCAGTTGCTGATAGTTTTATAGATAAAACTCCCAAGAAAATTCTTTCTGATCAGGAGTTAGAGGAAAACGCAAGAAAAGAAGTTAGGGATGATTTTAAAGACTTCTTTGAGTTTATACATGAACGTGAGCGTAAAGATTACTTCGCCAATTATATTAACGCTATTGTTGAGGAATTTGACCCACATACCTTTTATTTTGCGCCAGTAGATAAAGATCGTTTTGATACTCAAATAAGTGGTCAGTTTCAGGGTATTGGAGCTCGTTTGCAGAAGCGTAGGGGAGAAATTGTGGTTACTGATGTTATCTCTGGAGGTCCGGCTTGGAGACAAGAAGAGTTGCAGGAAGGTGATGTGATTTTAAAAGTATCTCAAGAAGAAGATGTTGAGCCTACGAGTGTCGCGGGAATGCGACTTGATGATGCAGTTGATCTTATAAAAGGCCCAAAAGGCACCAAAGTAACCCTCAATGTAAAGAGCAAGTTAGACGGTGTCAAAAGAGATATTATTATCACAAGAGACGTTGTTGAATTAGAGGAAGTATATGCAAGGTCTGCTTTTGTGGATAAGGGTGAAAACAGATATGGTCTTATTAACCTTCCTAAATTTTATTTCAATGTAGATGATTATGGGGAACGTAATGCCGCTACTGATGTCAAAAAAGAAGTAGAACGCCTTAAACTTGAAGGTATTGATGGTTTGGTAATTGACCTTCGCAATAATGGTGGAGGGTCCTTAAAAACTGTGGTAGATATTGCCGGACTATTTATAAAAGATGGGCCAGTGGTACAAGTAAAGTCCAATGGAGATAACCCAGAAATATTAGAAGATCGCGATAAAGGCATAGACTGGGATGGTCCTCTGGTAATATTGGTCAATGAGATTTCTGCTTCAGCTAGTGAAATATTGGCAGCTGCAATGCAAGATTATAAACGAGCCATAGTAATTGGAAGCAAGCAAACCTATGGTAAAGGAACAGTGCAAAATGTAGTAGATCTTAACCGATGGGTGCGCAAAAATGACCTTGGTGATTTAGGAGCACTTAAAGTAACAACTCAAAAATTCTATAGAGTGAATGGAGGCTCCACACAATTGGAAGGTGTAAAAAGTGATGTGGTGGTGCCAGATAGATTCAGTTATATAGATGTAGGTGAAAAAGATCAGCAAAACCCCTTACCTTGGGATAAGATACGCCCTGCAGATTATAACATTTGGGATGGCTATTTTGATTTTGATGAAACCATTCAAAACAGTAGAGACCGCATGGCGCAAAATGAACAACTACAACTCATAGATAGTTATGCAAAATGGTTAAAAGAACTTAGAGATGATACCGAATGGCCACTGTCATATGAAGGTTACAAACAACGTATTGCAGCCAATGATGTGCAGGCCAAAGCTTTTGATAAGTTAGATGATTATGATACACAATTAATCTATAATTCATTACCATATGAAAAGGCTTTGTTTGAAAAGGATACTGTCCTTAAAGAAAAGCGAAAGCGCTGGCACGAAAGCTTAGCACAGGATGTTTATATGGATGAAGCGCTTAATATTTTGAAAGATTTAAAAATAAATAACATAAGAAAGAGTAAAGTGGCGACCATAAAAGACTAAGTATGTCTCAGTCAACCACTCAATCGCTTACAGGAATTGCGCTCCAAAAGTTCAAGAAGAACTTTTGGGGCGTTTTTAGTTTAGGTGTAATTGTAATTTGTGGTTTGCTTGCTTTTTTAGCCTATGCCTTAGCACCAGATAATAGTGAGAATGCAAACCAGATGCACTTATCTATTCATTCTAAACCTCCTGGATTTTCTATCCCTATTTTAACAGTACCAGGAGCAGCTGTTTCCAAACAGTCGGTATTTTCTAAACTAATTAATGGTCGTAAAAACACCGATACAGAAATCCCGCTTGTAGACCATAATGTTTTAAACAATACGTTGACCTATATCCCATACTCTGGTGAAGATATTGAGGGATTACCAATAACCTTACTATTTGAAAGTGAGGATGCTGCTAACGCTTTCGCGAAAACAAATATCCAAACAACCACTTTTCATTGGGGAACCGATAAATATGGCCGAGATCTTCTGAGTCGTATGCTTGTTGGTGCAAGAATATCCTTTACTATTGGTTTTGTAGCCGTATTAGTATCCCTTCTCATTGGTGTTTTTCTTGGAGCCATTGCTGGTTATTATGGGGGTCGCGTAGACACTTGGATTATGTTTGTGATTAATGTTACTTGGTCTATCCCTACTTTATTATTAGTAATTGCGATTACTTTGGCTTTAGGCAAGGGATTTTTTCAAGTATTCATGGCCGTTGGCTTAACCATGTGGGTAGAAGTCGCCAGAGTGGTACGAGGGCAAGTAATGGGCGTAAAAAAAATGCAATATGTTACTGCAGCGCGAGCCTTAGGGTATACAGATTTTAGAATAATAGGGAGGCACATTTTACCCAATATTATTGCGCCACTTATCGTTATTTCTGCAGCAAATTTTGCCAGTGCTATCTTAATAGAAAGTGGACTGAGCTTTCTAGGAATAGGAGCACAGCCACCAATGCCTAGTTGGGGAGCTATGATAAAAGACCATTATAGCTATATCATTTATGGCCAACCCTATTTGGCACTAATACCCGGAATTGCTATTATGGTTCTAGTTATGGCATTTATGCTTATGGGTAATGCGCTACGAGATGCGCTTGATGTAAAAAGGTAAATTATAAATGAATATTTTTGGCTACATGAAGCTAAAGCGAAAATACACCTATCCACTACTAGTTATTCTTTTTACTATTGGGTATTTGTTGTTTGAAAAATACGCCAATGGGCAATTGGATAAACCCCAGGTTGAGGCTGGTAAAACATATAAGGCAGATACAAATACTTATTTTTTACCTAGTTCAACTACTGGTCAGGTGGTACATCATAACTACTATTCCTTGTCCTATGCGGAAGCGCATGAGCAAGCAGAATGGGTAGCCTATGAATTAAAAAAAGATCAAGTTCTCAATAGTGATTTTAAAAGACCATATTTTGAAATAGATCCCGCTGTAAAAACAAAATCTGCACATTGGCGCAATTATAAAAGCTCTGGTTATGACAGAGGGCATCTTTGTCCTGCGGCAGATAGGGAGTTTAACCTGGGAGCGTATAATGAGACTTTTTTAACCAGTAATATAAGCCCACAACGGCATAATTTTAATGCTGGGATTTGGAATAGGCTAGAACAACAAGTTAGGCGTTGGGCAAAAAAGCATGATGGCATTTTTGTTGTAACAGCTGGTGTTCTTAATGATCCAATGGATGTCATTGGTAGTGAGGCTGTGAGTGTGCCTAAAGCGTTTTATAAAATACTGTATGATCGCAGCAACGGCGATACACATATGATCGCGTTTTTAATACCACATCAGGAAACAGATGCGCATTGGCGAGAATTTGCTGTAACTATAGATGAGTTAGAGCGCCAAACAGGCATTGATTTTTTCCCGAAACTAGAAGATAGTGAAGAAGAAAAATTAGAGGCTGTTATAGATCGTAAATTTTGGGGATTGTAACTTACCATTCATTAACCCGATTGCTATTTAGTTTAATAAAGATAAATAGCAAAATTGTGAATCCCCAAAATCCCGATCCTCCATAACTAAAGAAAGGTAGTGGTATACCCACGGTGGGGAGCAAGCCGGTCACCATTCCGATATTAATAGCAAAATGCACAAAAAGAATACCTGCAACCCCATAGCCAAATATTCGGCTAAATTGATTTTTCTGGCGTTCTGATAGGATAATTATACGCGTTATAAGTGCTACAAATAAGAGCACAACAACAACACCGCCTATAAAGCCCCATTCTTCGCCGACGGTGCTAAAAATAAAATCGGTGTCCTGTTCTGGCACAAAACGACCTTTGGTTTGTGTTCCTTTAAGAAAACCTTTTCCTGTCCACCCACCATTGCCTATGGCAATTTCGCTTTGGCGTGTATTATAACCAATACTTTGAATATCTACATCTTTACCTAGTGCAATATTAAAGCGGTCTCTATGACGCTGCTCAAACACATTATTAAAAATATAGTTTACAGAATATACAAAAAGACAAGCCGCTGCCAGTATGCCAAAATAGAGTCTTTTAGACGGTCTTTTTTTTCGCCTATAATAGAAGATAAAACTAACCAGTAGTATTAATCCTCCTATCATATAAAAAGGGCCAAAAATTAAAGTTAGCAAGAATAGAACAATAAGAATAGTACCTACTATTACATAGGTAGAGGCGAGACCTTCTCGATATAATGGAAATATAAAGGCAACATAAACTAACGCACTTCCAGGATCGGGCTGTGGAACAATAAGCAAGGCTGGGATACTAATTATGGCAAAAGCTCTCAATTGACTTTGCCACTGCTTCAAATCAGTTTGTATATCACTAAGGTATTTTGCCAGAGCAAGTGCTGTTGCGGCTTTGGTAAATTCACTGGGTTGAAGAGTAAAAGAGCCAAATGCAAACCAGCTAGTCGCCCCATTTATATTTTTTCCAAAGACAAATAACAAGAGTAGCGATAGTAGGGCAATTAGGTAAATCAAACTGGAAAATCGTTCAAAGAATTTGGTATCCAGAAATAAAATGAATGTAATTAATACAAACCCTAAGCCTATCCAAATAAGTTGTTTGAAGTATAAATTCTCTAGACTAGCAAATTGTGTGGCATTTGGATTGTATGAAGCCTCAAAGATGCTAAGCCAACCTATACCTATTAGGGCGAGGTACAAGAAAATAAGAATCCAATCTAAGTTGCCCCTATTTCTTGTAGCCAGATTCATTCTTCTGTATTGGCTTCAGCTAGAAATTTTGCACTTATTTTTTTGCCATCATTTATTGGGAATGGTTTGCCACTAAGCGGCTTAGCATATTCGTCTTCCAGACTATGATTAAGCACCCATCGCTCTAAATCTTTTCGGCTTACACTGCCTTTTAAGTATTTTTCAATCATCACCGATGCGATGCGTCCTCCGTATCGAGAACCCCAATACCCATTCTCTACAAAAACAGCCAACGCAATTTTAGGATCATCTTTGGGTGCAAAAGCAACAAATACTGAATGATCGGTGAATTGTACTCGATGCCCATCTATTTTATCAAAATTTTCTGCCGTCCCTGTTTTTCCACAAATGGCAATTTCAGGCACATTTAAATGTTGGGCAGTTCCATATTTGTATACCTGATGCATACCTTCGATAACAGGTTCAAAATGTTCCGAAGAAATGGTGGTGTGATATTTCTTTTTGAATTTTGAAGGGATAGTATCTGCACCACTAATATTTTTTATAATATGGGGTTTGTAGTACCAACCCTTATTGGCAATAGTTGCCGTAAAATTAACCATTTGCATAGGAGTCATTAACACTTCTCCTTGACCTATAGCATTGGATATGGTAGTCGTACTTGCCCAATAATGTGGGTAAGATCTATTGTAATAATCTCCATCAGGTATTAAGCCTTTGTTTCCACTAGGTAAATCATATCCCAAGTAATTACCTAACCCAAAACTTTCAAGGTGTTTTTTCCAGGTATTTATACCTTCTTGTGGTGTATCAAATTTATTGATAGTGTGTCTGTAAGTATGGGCAAAAAAGCTATTACACGAATGGGCTAAGCCAGTGACTACGTTTACAGGGCTTTTGTGGTAATGACACCCCAAGGGTTTTTTGCCGCCATAATTGTAAGATCCATAGCAATATACTTTCTGTGAAAGATCTATTACACCCTCTTCTAAACCAATAAGTGCGGTAAGTGACTTAAAAGGTGATCCAGGAGCATAGGTCCCTTTAAGAACACGATCAAATAAAGGTTTAGCTAAAGTATCATTATAAAGTTTGGTGAAATTTTTAGACCGTTGCCTGCCTACTAGTAGTGCCGGATCATAATTGGGCGCTGCGACTAAAGCAAGAATTTCACCAGTTTCAGGTTCTAGCGCTACAATACCGCCTCGTTTATTTTGCATAAGCAGCTCGCCATATTCCTGTAACTCTGAATCTATTGTAAGCTGAATATCTTTACCTGTGAGAGGAAGGGTATCTAAAGTTTCATTTTTATAAGAGCCAATGACATGATTAAATCTATCTTTTTGCAAATACTTGACTCCTTTTACACCTCTGAGTATGTTTTCATATTCTTGTTCTACACCTTGCTGACCAATTAAATCTCCGGGCAAATAGTATTTATTGCGTTTTACTATGGAAGGACTGACCTCCTTTATATAACCTAAAAAATTAGCACCAAAATCTATTTGATAATCTCTTAATGAACGCTTCTGGATGTAAAAGCCTTCATACTTGCGCAATTGCTCACCTAAATAAGCATATTCATTTTTGGTAAGTGTAGGTATAATTACTTGTGCTTGTCTTGGAGAATAATTAGTTGCCCGTTTTAATTCCTTATTTAATTTTTGAGAAGTAATTCCCAGCAAATTACTTAATGCTAGCGTATCAAAAGGTTTGATTTCTCTTGGTATGGCCATCAGATCGTAAGATGGTTGATTAGAGACCAAAAGTTTGTTATTCCTATCATATATATGACCACGTTGCGGATAGTCATAGACCACCTTTATCGCATTATTCTCTGACAAGCCTATTGCCGAAACATCATAAACTTGAAGATAAAATAATCTCAAAATAAAGACTATGCCAGTAAGGCCAACCAAACTTAAGGGGAGTAATTTTCTCACTTGGATTTTGGACTAAATAAAAATAGCATGATTATACACAAAATTAGCGTGAATATTCCAGTAAACAACGTTTTTTTTAGAATGTAAAGTATGCTATTCAGGTTAAAAATTTCAAGAGAAAAAAATAAAAGATGGTGTATCCCAATAAATAGAAGTACATAAGTAAGCCTTTGATTAAAAGGGACGTCAGAAAGTTTGAGTGCGTGGTACTCAAAACTGATACCAAAAGAAAACCTCAAAAGAAGTGGTCTTAGATAGGTTGCTATTAGACAAGCTGTTGTATGTATGCCACCGCTAGTCCCAAAAAGATCTAAAACGAGTCCCAACAAAAAGGCCCAGACAAGAGCTAATGATTTATCTGTATTAAAAGGCAAGGCGAGAAGAAAAAGAATATAAGGCAACGGGTTGATGTATCCTAAAAAATTGAGGTTGTTAAATATACTTACTTGAATAAGCACCAATGCGATGAAGCGAATACTATTTACAACAAGAACGTTATTCATCTACAGCGTCTTCAACAAGTTTATCCAATTTATTTTTGTCCCTATTTTTGATAATATATGCGTGACCAATATTGGTCATATCATTAAACAATTGTACGCGAAGCGTATAAAAGTTTTCACTATCGTCTAGTTGAGCTTCCTGAACAATGCCAATGGGAATACCTTTTGGGAAATAAAATGATTTGCCACTAGTTTCAATAGTATCTCCTACTCGTACTTGTGCTTGCCGCTGAATATCTGATAAAACTACTTCATTGGGTGACTTTTTATTCCAAGATAAAATACCAAAATGCTCCGATTTACGCAGTTTTGCATTGGTCCTAAAATTTGTGCTAAGTATTGAAAGAACAGTACAATATCTGCCATTTACATTACTTGTTATTCCCAAAATACCTTTACTGGTAATAACACCCATTTCAGGCTGAATCTCATCTACTGCCTGTGATTTAAGAGTAAGATAATTATTAGTACTTGAATATTTATTGTCAATTACTTTTGCCGTTATATATTCAAATTGGGCACCCTCCAATTCAGCTGTAACTAATGAACCCGTGGCAGAATCTTCAAAATTGGCAAGTTGCTCCCTTAACCTAGCATTTTCATCTAAAAGTTGTTGGTTATAGTTTTTGAGATTGAAGTATGATTTTATATCACTTGTAGTGCTATAAACGCCGCCAGAAACACTATTTGCTGCGTTTATGAATTTGCTTCGATGGTAGGCGTGAGATTGTATTGTTAGACTTAATGAGATGGTTAGTAAAGCAAGAAAAAGCAGCGCGTGTTTGTTTCTAATTAAAAAAGAAATAATCTGCTGCATGGGCTACTACTTTCCAATCAAAACACTTTTGTATTTAGATATATTTTTAAGTGTAATACCCGTACCTCGTACCACGGCTCTTAGTGGATCCTCAGCAATATAAACAGGAAGATCTGTTTTTTGAGAAAGACGCTTGTCTAACCCTCTAAGCATAGAGCCTCCACCAGCAAGATAAATTCCCGTGTTATAAATATCAGCTGCGAGTTCTGGAGGAGTTTGAGAAAGGGTTTCCATTACGGCATCTTCAATACGCAATATTGATTTGTCCAAGGCTTTAGCAATTTCACGATAAGTTATTTGAACTTGCTTCGGTTTTCCAGTCAGCAAATCACGGCCTTGTACACTCATTTCTTCTGGTGCTACTTCAAGATCTTCTGTTGCAGCTCCAATTTGAATCTTAATTTTTTCGGCACTTCGTTCTCCAACATATAAATTATGTTGCGTACGCATATAATAAACAATGTCATTGGTAAATACATCACCAGCTACCTTCACAGATTTGTCACAAACAATTCCACCTAAAGCAATAACAGCAATTTCTGTAGTACCGCCTCCAATATCCACAATCATATTTCCTTTGGGCTGCATAATATCTACCCCAATACCAATGGCAGCTGCCATTGGTTCGTGTATCAGGTACACTTCTTTACCATTTACACGCTCAGCACTTTCTTTTACTGCACGCATCTCCACTTCAGTAATACCAGAAGGAATACAAATTACCATTCGAAGTGAAGGAGGAAATAATTTCTTTTTTAAAGCAGGAATTTCCTTAATGAACATGTTGATCATTTTTTCACTTGCTTCAAAATCGGCTATTACACCATCCTTGAGAGGACGTATTGTTTTTATATTTTCATGGGTTTTGCCATGCATCAAAGCCGCGTCTTTACCAACGTGTGTAATTTCACCTGTTAATCTATTACGCGCAACAATAGAAGGACTATCAACAACCACTTTATCATTATGTATAATCAAGGTATTTGCCGTTCCTAAATCTATTGCAATATCCTCTGTAAGAAAATCAAAAAAACCCATTATTGTGGTGTGTTAGTATGCATATAGGTTGGTGCTTAAATGTACAAATAAAATGTGTGTTAAATATGTACGCTTTCGCGAAAGCTTATATGGTCAATTCTTAATGTTTAAAATGTCTTGTGCCAGTCATAACCATAGCCATACCATTATTATTGCAATAGTCTATAGTTAATTGATCTTTTATTGATCCACCAGGTTGAATAACAGCTTTAATCCCTGCTTGATCTGCTATTTCCACACAGTCTGGAAACGGAAAAAAAGCATCACTTGCCATTACCGCTCCTTGTAAATCAAACTTAAAAGATTTTGCCTTGTCAATGGCTTGACGTAAGGCGTCTACGCGTGAGGTCTGTCCTGTGCCACTTGCACAAAGCTGCTTATTTTTTGCCAATACAATGGTGTTAGATTTGGTATGCTTACACAATTTTGATGCAAAAAGTAAATCTTCAAGTTCAGAAGCTGACGGTGCTTTTGAAGTTGCTTGCGATAGATCTGCCTCAGCATCTGTTTTTAAATCCTTGTCCTGGAGTAAGGTACCGTTTAAACACGTACGCATAATCATTTTAGGCAAGGCTTGCTCTTTAAGGATAAGGATTATTCTATTTTTCTTACCCTTTAGTATTTCTAGTGCTTTTTCAGAAAAACCAGGTGCTATAACTACTTCGCAGAAAAGGGAGTGAATTTTGGTAGCGGTAGCTTCATCAATTTCTCCATTGGCAATTAGAATACCTCCAAAAGCTGAAACAGGATCTCCGGCTAAGGCGTCTACATAAGCCTGATACATGGTAGCCCGCTGGGCTAAACCACAGGCATTGTTATGTTTTAATATAGCAAAAGTCGGAGCATCACCTTGAAATTCTAGGATTAGGTTTACAGCAGCATCTACATCTAAAAGATTGTTATATGAAAGCGCTTTGCCATGGAGTTTATCAAACATGGCATCAAAATCCCCGAAGAAATATCCGCGCTGATGTGGGTTTTCGCCATAGCGCAACACCATCCCTTGCGGATTACTCACTTTAAGAGCCGCTATGTCATGATCGGCATTAAAATAATTAAAGATTGCCGTGTCATAATGTGAAGAAATATTAAAGGCTTTGGCAGCAAATAACTTGCGTTGTACTAGGGTCGTATTGCCAGCTCCGTTTACGAGTATTTCAAGAACAGTCTCATAGTCATCTACTGAAGAAACACAAAGTGTATCTTTAAAATTTTTGGCTGCAGCTCTAATTAAAGAAATACCGCCAATGTCAATTTTTTCAATAATATCTTGCTCGCTAGCTCCTGAAGCTACAGTCTTTTCAAAAGGATATAAATCTACAATAATGAGATCCAGTTGAGGTATTTCAAATTCCTGCATTTCAGCTTGATCACCATCATGATCTTGTCTGTTAAGTATACCTCCAAATACTTTAGGATGCAAAGTTTTTACCCGACCACCAAGGATAGAAGGGTAGGATGTGAGGTCTTCTACGGCAACAACTGGAATGCCTAAATCATTGATAAATTTTTGAGTTCCGCCAGTGGAATAAATGGTTACATTTTGATTATGTAATTCTTGAACCAAAGGGCCAAGACCTTCTTTACTAAATACAGAAATAAGTGCTGACTGAACTTTCTTGAGGTCGCTCATAATGTGGAATTGCCGTAAAATTTGAATAAGTGGCAAAAGTAAGCAAATGCTTCAATAAATATAGTGCAGCTGTTCTTGATTTTTAGCACCAAAATATCTCCAAAAAGTAGATTTTTTTTAGCGAATATCCCTTCCTTTGAAAAACCGAGCTAGAGGTGTAACATAATCTATCGTGCAACGTCTTACCTTTATCCTTTAAAAGGCAACCTTATGTTTATTTATTTACGGGTACTTAAAGAGAGTTTTCGCTTCGCCTTAAATGCATTGCGCTCTAATGTCCTTAGGACATTTCTTTCTTTACTTGGTGTAACCGTGGGTATTTTTTCAATTATTGGGGTTTTGGCAGCAGTTGATTCGCTGGACAAGGAAATTCGTGGTAGCTTATCTTCTCTAGATCAAAGCACCATGATTTTGACTCATATATCTTTTGGTCCTACTGAAATACCTCGTTGGAAACGAGAACAATTTCCGTTAGTCACTTATGATGATTATCAATTCTTACAACGAAGTATGAATGATATGAAAGCTGCCTCTTATAATCTTAATGTACCCCCTCAAAAAGTGACTTATGAAGATGAAGTAATTGAACGAGTAGGTATTGGTGCAACTACCGAAGGTTATTATGATATTGAGTCATTAGAGTTTCAAGAAGGACGCTTTTTTAGTGAATCAGAATCGGTACGAGGAGCAAATGTTGCTGTGATCGGTGACGAAGTACGGGAACAGCTTTTTGGCGAAGGTGGTAGGGCTGTAGGAAAAAAAATTAGACTTTTTAGTAGAAAGTTTACGGTTATAGGTGTTATGGAGAAGGAGGGGGCAAATATTTTTGGAGATAGTAAAGATGGTGCAGTTATACTTCCCGTAAATGTCTTACGCCGTATATATGGTGATAATAATAGACAGACTTTTCCCAATATTGTATTACTACCTGAAGCCAAGGCAGACTATAACGAATTTTTAGCAAAAGTAGAACAAAGACTCCGCGTGCACAGAGGGATTAAAACAGGAGAAGTGAGTAATTTTTTCATTAATCAGCTCAAAGGTTTTGCAGATGCTATTGAAGGCGTCATAAGCGTTTTGACATTAGTAGGCTGGGGTATTGGTGCTTTTTCTCTATTGGTTGGCGGGTTTGGTATCGCCAATATTATGTTTGTAAGTGTAAAAGAACGTACCAACCTTATTGGCATACAAAAAGCTTTAGGAGCTAAACGACGTTTTATTTTACTTCAATTCTTATTTGAATCGGTAATGCTATCAATTTTTGGTGGGTTGATTGGTCTGGTATTCGTATGGGTAGTAACATTAGCATTAAGTGCAATTACTGATAGCTTTCAGTTTGTGCTATCCTTTAATAATATATTCCTAGGAATTTCGGTGACCTTTTTAATTGGAATAATTGCGGGGATTGTTCCTGCGATTGGGGCGGCTAGACTTGATCCAGTGGAGGCCATACGCACAGGTATGTAATTACAAGATAGTTGCTACTTGGGCATTAACCCAGGCTAGGAACTCTTCATCTTCTTTACCAAATGCATCAAGTGTATTGGAATCAATATCTATTTGACCAATGTTTTTACCTTCTTTAAAAAGCGGTATTACTATTTCACTTTTTACATCGATGCTACAAGCGATATAATTAGCCTGTGCCTCAACATTGGCTACCACAAAGTTTTCATTGGAAACAGCCACTTGACCACAAATGCCTTTACCAAATGGGATTACAGTATGATCTGTTTCCAGACCAGCATAAGTTTTTAGGTGGAGGGTTTGGGTTGCGTGATTTGCAAAGTAAAAACCTACCCAGTCATAATATGAAATACTCGTTTGGAGCAATTCACATATAGCTTTCATCTTGGCTGTTGTATCCAAAGATGTACTTTCGATAATTGCTAATATTTTAGGTTTAAGCGGTGCTAATGCCATTTTTGAGTATTTTTAAACACAAAACTATACAACTTGCTTTCTTTATTTCGCAAATATAAGTCGGTACTTTTTTTTATCCTTAAGTTTTTAGGGAGTTATTTGGTGTTGGTTTTTTTGTATAACTTATATCTTAAATATGGAGCAAGTACTACCTACTATCCAGATATTATTACGCATCTAGTCGCCCGCCAAAGTGAATTTTTGATAGCAGGTTTTGGCTACAACGCCTCCATTGAGCCAAGCA
>CAZDFA010000057.1:0-14768 GCA_964504555.1 uncultured Flavobacteriaceae bacterium
TACTCAGTAAGATTACAGCATTAACAATAGTTCAATACATAAATCAGTTTATAAACAATAGAAACTTGAATAACATAAAAATTAACCTAACCTAAATGCACTACGGGTTAATAGTAATAATTTATGACTTGCTGACGCGCAGCTTATCCGACTTGGATAGAAATCTTTCGCATAGCAAAACACATCTCTTTAAACCCATTGAATTATTGACAGACACTTTTAACACCCTTTCTACAAAATAACACCTACAAATGCGGTATTTTTAAAGACTAAAAACCGTATATGAGCCTGACCAAAAACTATAAAGGGTATCAATCTTTTGAATATCTGGAGAAAGATGTAGACTATAAGCATTTTGAACTCGCTGCCGAACTCGATCGCGTCCCCTCCACCAAAGTCCCTTTGAACCCAGAACAGGAAACTCTGGTAACCAAAATCCTTAAAGAAAATATCCTTATCAGCGTGCACGAGCATCTAGGTGTTTTTCCAAAAGACATTATGCAAACCCCAGACTATATCAAAGAAGGACGTATGGCTACCGGCTTCAATGGTTTGGCACAAAGTCATTGGGACTGTGTTTTTGATAATTTGATGAATGGTGTTTGTAAAATTCACTCCAAAGGTGGGTGGAAATGGAGCGAAGTCATTCATGACCTAGGCATGCGCCTCTGCGACATTGCCCATCAGGATTTTGTGATCCATTGCAAATCTGTAGAAGACATACGCCGTGCCCACCGCGAAGGCAAAGTCGCTTGGGTCGCTGTCATGGAAGGCGCGATGATGATCGAGAACGAGTTAGACCGCCTGGACCTCCTCTATGGTTTTGGCTTACGTTCCATCGGCATCACTTATAGTGAGAGCAATGCTCTAGGCTCCGGCCTTAAAGAAGACCGCGATGGGGGCCTTACCAAATTTGGAAAACGCGCCGTAGAACGTATGAACAAGCTCGGCCTACTTATTGATTGCTCCCATACCAGCGATCAAACGGCACGAGATACTATAAAACACAGTACAAAACCCATCATACTAAGCCATATAGGAGCCAAAGCCCTTTGGAATACCAACCGCCTTGCCCCAGACGATGTCCTCAAGGCTTGTGCAGACAAAGGTGGCGTTATTGGCATTGAAGCTGCACCTCATACCACTTTAACACCCAACAATAGACTACACAATCTAGATGCCGTGATGGAACATTTTGAATATATCAAAGACCTCGTGGGCCTCGACCACGTCACCCTGGGTCCTGACACCCTTTACGGTGACCACGTAGGCCTGCATAAAGCCTACACGGCAGCGCTTTCACTCAAAGCTTCAAAAGGCCATGGCATTCCTGGGATGGAATTTGACCCTGTACCTTTTGTAGACGGGCTGGAAAACCCTACTGAAGGTTCTTACAATATCGTGCGCTGGCTCGTCAAACATGGCTATTCCCAAACCGATATTGCTAAAGTCATGGGCGAAAACACCCTTAGACTCCTAGAAGAAGTTTGGGTTTAATCAATAGTACACTTACATGAAATTGTATACCGCCATATTCCTATTATGTTTTACACTGAACCTATTCGGTCAAGGACAAGTTACCAGTATTTTGGTGACTGTTGATCTGCAACCGAAGACTATTAATGTTCATCAGGAGTTGGCAATCAATTTACCAGATTCTATACCCAGCATGACCTTAAAGCTGCTCAAATTCAATCAAAGTATTTCAAGCATTAATATGGTTCTTGTAAACGAAAAAAAAATAACGTTACAAGAAGAAACGCAGCAGGAAGGCATTCGGCATTTTAGTATAAATACACCTAAAGACGAGTCTATCAAAAAGCTCTCAATCTCCTATTCATTGAATAACACGAAAACTAAAACCGATATTCCCCTCTTTTTTACGGAACTCCCTGCAACCCATTCTGACGCAGATTTTTTTAAAGCATCCATTCACTTTGCACAAGGACTAGACTATAACATCAACTACCCAAAAGTCGAATTGGAAGAAATGACAACAACTAATGGAACAACAGTACAATTTGACTTGGCAGCACTACCCTCCGTACTTCGATTCGAAAAAGACAACAAACAACAAATTAAATCAGAAACTATGATTGATTTTGGGGCAGGCTTCCTGTTCTTAATTATTGGTGGTATCATCTATAAAAACAGAAAACGTCTCGCCTATGGATAAGTTTATATTTTGGGGACTCTTCCTCGTACTCGGTCTAATCGTGGTTGGCTATATCTTCTGGATGTGGTGGGTAGAGAAAAGTGAAAATTATGAGTGAAAGTCATTTCGACGGAGCGAAGCGACGAGAAATCACATCTTGAGCAGTGTGTGAGATTGCTCATTATGTTCGGAATGACAATCAGAAAAACTGAATGAATAATAGACACAAGAAAAAAGAGAAACGAGATGCTAGAAACTAGACTAAGCTAATATTAGATGCTTTAATAATAAAAAAATGATCAGTATTTGATCTCAAATATCAATCTAAGCTTGTGGAAAGCGCTTGAGACACTTTTATGAAAATTTTTATAAAACATACAACCAAAATAGCAACAGCGATAGTCATTTCGACAGAGCATAGCGACGCGGAATATCATCCTGATGAGCTCTACAATTTCGTATTCACCTTATGAATTTACAGTTCATCATCTTCATCGGCTATTTCCTACTGGTCTTCCTAATCGGATGGCTCAGCCTACGATGGACTAAATCTGAAGAGGACTATTGGATTGCTGGGAGTAAACTTGGTTGGGGTATCGGGGGTGCTACAATGGCTGCTACCCATACCAGTGCAGGTACCTTTATTGGTACCATAGGCGTGATCTATTCTGTTGGTTGGTCCTTTGGTTGGGTATTGATTACCATCCCCCTTGCCTATTGGTTTATGGTGGCTGTACTCGCGCCACGGTTTACAGCAATTAAAGAATTAACGCTCCCCGCCTTCTTGCAACGTCGATACCAAAGCAGAGCAGCACGTGGTGTGGGCGGTATTATTATCCTGATCGCTACGGTAGTTTATATCCAGGCGCAAATTGTCGCTGGCGGTCTTGTTGCCAATATCGTTTTTGGAATTTCGCCACTCTCTGGGATGATTATTTTCACGACCATCCTACTGATATATACTTTAGTTGGTGGAATGCTCGCCGTAGTTTATACCGATTTTATGCAAATGATTATTATGATCATAGGCACCGTGATTTCTGTTCCGCTAGCCCTTACACATTTTGATGGCCTTACTGGACTCATTGATCAGGTAAAACTCGTCAAACCACTGGCTTTTGAGTGGGGTAATTTCCCTCCTGTCCTACTCATCACGTTAGGACTGGCTTTCTTTTTAGGTTCAGTCGCGACACCCGAAAAAGTGATTCGCCTATATGCCATGAAGGATATGAAAACCATACGCCGTGGTATTTTGCTCGCCGTAATTGTAGTCACGGGAATCAATCTTTTGGTCTTTATCCTAGCCTTAGCTTCAATAGTTTTATTTCCCAATTTACCTACAGGAGACCTGGCCATGCCATTGATGGCAAAGACAGTATTACCCACTTTCGTAGGAACGGTTATGCTAGCTGCTATCACATCAGCAATGATGTCTACCGTTGATTCTTTATTGCTCGTGGCAGGATCGGCACTATCTGAAGATATTTATCAAAACATCATCCATAAAAAAGCATCGCCCAAACGCCGACTCGCCGTCGCGCGGATTGGAATTTTAATAGTCGGTATCGTTCCATTAATTTCAATTATAAGTGGATTTGCAGAAGGAGAACTCATACAATTCATCGTCATTTTGTTTACGGCTATTATGGCTGCAGGGTTCTTTACCCCCGTTGTGGGTGGTATCCTCTGGAAACGAGCTACCAAACAAGGAGCGATAGCCGCTATGATTGGGGGAGTTGTGACCACAGGACTCTGGAAAGCATTTGGTGATCCTACTATTTACCCTGTATTACCTGGTTTTATTGTGAGTGTTTTAGGATATGTGATTTTTAGTCTATTGACCAAACCCCCACCAGATGAGGCCTGGAAACCGTATTTTGAAAAAAAGAAAATAGAGATAAAATAATAAAGAAAATAGAAAAAAGACATCCTTTCGAAGGAAGCTCGATGACTATCGCGAGACTAAGAAATCTCATCCTTTTGTGTAACGAGTGAGATTTCCCCCTCATTACATTCAGTTCGAAATAATAAATACAATAACAAAACACCATAACTCAATGCGACTCCTCACCTTTTTCCTTACCATCCTATTTACTGCCCCTTATTCCGCGACAGCGCAAGAAAACCTTTCACTCAGCTGGGAGAACATCTTTACCAAAAACTACGGTGCCGGACAGGCGACCCTTTCTCCTGATGGGAGTATGGTGGCTATTACCGCTCGTACGGCTGATCAAAGTGGTATTTTCTTGAAAAAGATCGGTAGTGAAGAGCCGCCACAGTTTTGGATAGGCGGCGGTGCACCATCCTGGTTTGCCGATAGCAAACAGATTGTTTTTTCCAGTCAGGGGGATTTATGGACCATAAAGATTGGAGAATCCCAACCTATACGCTTAACCCAAGATCGTAATGATGAACGTGCAGCACGCCCTTCTCCTGATGGGAAACACATTGCTTTTTACAGCAGTCGTTCTGGCTTTCAGGATATCTGGATGATCTTGGCCGATGGTTCAGGAGAAGCAAAACGGCTTACTAAAGATGCTATGGAATTGGATGATTTTCGCTTTGCACCATCCTGGTCACCTGATAGCAAGCAGATCGCATACTACTCGTTTAAAGGAGATTATTGGGAAGACGATATCTGGGTGGTTGATGTAGCTTCAGGCGCAGAACGGCAAGTCTCTAAAAACCTGATGGCGATGTCTACTCCAGTTTGGTCACCAGATGGGAAGCAGTTGGCTCTCTTTGCGAATGCTAAAGATGAATACTGGTATGAAGACCTCTCCTATATCTACCTGATTGATCCCGTAGCAGGGACAGATAAAAAATTGAAGATGCAGATTTATGCCACCGACTTGCTCTTCAACCATACGGTGAGTTGGTCCAGTGATGGTAGCGAACTCTTCTTCCCGTATCAGGAACGATCGGAAGTAGAGCTCTGGCGTGTGCCATCTAAAGGTGGTGTCGCCACACGAGTAACCAATATGGGGGGTACTTTTCGTAATTATAGTGCCAATGCTGATGCCAGTGCCTTTACGTTTGTACGATCAACCTCCATCCGAGGAAATGAAGTAGATTATATCAAGGCTTCCGGGGGATCATTGCAACAGTTAACCAACTTCTCAACAAAATGGCAAGGGTTGGTCGATCCTGAAGAGATTAGCTATCGCAGTTGGGACGGATTGTATATCCAGGGCTTTGTCTACTATCCTCCCAATTTCGACCCCAAAAAGCAGTACCCATCGTTAGTGCACGTTCATGGCGGTGGAACAAATACCTATTACAAGCGCTTAAGCCTGAATGAGCAATATTTGGCACAAATGGGTTATGTGGTGATTGCCGTGAATTATCGCGGTGGTTCTGGTTTTGATCGGCCGTTTCAAAATTTGAGTATCAATGATTGGGGAAATGGGCAGGCGAAAGATGCGGCTTATGCTTCAAACTTTATCCGCAAACAGCCCTGGTCTAACGGTAAAGTAGGTATCTATGGCTATAGCTATGGTGGCATCACCTCTATGGCAGCAATTACTCGTGTTCCTGATGCTTTTGATGCTGCCGTACCGATGGCTGGTATCTATGATTTTGGGGATGCCTATACCAATGCCGACCGTATCGGGAAGATTTTTACCAAAACAGGACATGGTGGTTCGCCAGAAGAACGTCCGGAAATCTATGCAATAAGCAATGCCCTATCCCGCGTGCATCAGGTAAAAACACCACTACTCATTATGCATGGTGAAAAGGATGTACGCGCGCCTTATAGACAATATGAGTTGGCTGTGAAAATTTTAAAAGAACAAGGCAAAACCTTTGAAAGCAAATCCTATCCTAATGAACCTCACGGCTTTCGCAATCCACAAAATCGAGTAGATATGTATACTCGATTGGAAGCATGGTTTAATAAGTGGTTATAATAAAAGACTCGAGTATCTTAATTAAACAACCCCATGAAGGTCATTGCCACTAATATTGCTAAGCCCATCAAAATCAATTGGCATGGTCGAGAAGAAACTACAGGGATTTATAAGAAACCAATGAATAAGCCTATTTACTTAACTAAAAATGATGTGGTCAATGATGAAATTTCCAATCGGTTGAATCACGGCGGATATTATAAAACCTGTTATATGTTTTCTGCAGAGTAATATCCCTATTGGCAAGAACTATATCCCGATTTAGATTGGGGATGGGGCATGTTTGGTGAAAAAAATCTAACGGTATCTGATTTTGATGAAACTACAGTCAGAGTGGGTGACATTTATAAAGTAGGTGAAGAACTCGTGCAAGTGTCACAACCTCGAGAACCTTGTTATAAGTTTGGTTATAAGTTTGGAACACAGAAAATCCTCAAGCAAATTATAGCACACGGCTTTGGCGGCACCTACCTGAGTATTCTTGAAGAGGAGTATGTAAACACAGGTGATACTTTTACCCTTGTGAAACGACAAGAATCATCCTTAAGTGAAGCGCAATTGTTTCAGTTGATTTTTGCCCAATAAAAAGATCAGGAGTTATTAAAAATTGCGGCTGCAAGTAAGGCTATTCTGGAAAAGAAAAAGAACTTTTTGAAACAATATATTGATTCATAAGGTTGGTTAGGTTTAGTCTGTTTTTATTGTTTTAATGGACATATAAATTCAATTATATATTGAGCTTGTTTAGTTGCAGGCACTTCAAAAATCAGTCTTTATATACTATTATCACCTTATTAGTTCACGAAAACATTTGCTTTAAAACTACCTACATTCCTATTTGGCCATAATTGAATAGGCTATCTTTGCGCGCTTTAAGCGAAGACTCATTATGACAAGCCTCATCAAAAAATTTACCCAGAACCCAAAAAATGATATCCTTTCTGGTCTTACCGTAGCCTTGGCTTTAGTACCAGAAGCTGTAGCCTTTGCCTTTGTTGCTGGAGTCGATCCACTAGTTGGACTATATGGTGCTTTTATGATGGGTATTGTAACTGCATTTTTCGGAGGTAGACCTGGGATGATTTCTGGAGCTACTGGAGCTATGGCAGTGGTTATGGTTCATCTAATTCAAAAAGGGAATGAAGTAGGCTTGGCATTAGAAACACCAATAAACAATTTAGGGTTACAGTGGTTGTTTATCACATTGTTACTCGTAGGCGGTATTCAAATTTTAGCGGGTGTATTGCGTCTTGGTAAGTTTGTGCGCCTTATTCCGCATCCCGTTATGATGGGCTTTGTCAATGGATTGGCAATCGTGATCTTTTTATCGCAATTAGGTTTATTCAAAACTACTACTAATGGTGAGAAAGAATGGTTAAGTGGTTCTTCTTTATGGATTATGTTAGGACTAGTGGCAGTAACCATGGCCATTATGTTTGTACTCCCTAAACTCACAAAAAAAATACCTGCTGCCTTGACAGCAATAATTGTTGTAGCTGCTGTTACCATTTTTGGAGGAATTGATGTTAGTACGGTTGGATCTTTTATTCGCGAAGGTGGTGGCGCAGGGTTACAAGGATCGCTTCCCTCCTTTCAATATCAGATTTTTAGTTTGTTTGATACCATTGGTGATCATTATGGATTATTCATTTCCACAGCATTTTTGCTTGCGGCTGTAGGACTTATAGAATCCTTGATGACTTTAAATCTTATTGATGAAATGACCGAAACTCGGGGAAGTGGTAATCGTGAATGTGTCGCACAAGGAAGTGCCAATATTCTCAATGGGATTTTTGGAGGTATGGGCGGCTGCGCTATGATTGGACAATCAATTATCAATATAAACTCTGGCGGTCGAGGGCGCCTTTCTGGCGCAGTAGCAGCTATTGCGTTATTGTGTTTTATACTTTTTGGTGCTCCTCTTATCGAACAAATCCCTATCGCAGCCCTAGTCGGCGTAATGTTTATGGTGGTTATTGGGACTTTTGCCTGGAGTAGTTTTAGAATTTTACATAAAATACCGTTATCAGATGCTTTGGTTCTTATTGCAGTCTCTGCAATAACCGTGTGGCAGGATTTGGCAATTGCGGTGCTAGTTGGCGTGATTATGTCTGCATTGGTATTTGCATGGAAAAACGCCACCATGATTCGTGCACGCAAACGTATTAAAGAAGATGGTACAAAGGTTTATGAAATATGGGGGCCGTTATTTTTCGGTTCTACCCAAACTTTTAATAGGAAGTTTGATGTAAAAAACGATCCCAAACAAATTGAAATAGATTTTATAGAATCACGCGTAAGTGACCATTCTGGGATTGAAGCCTTACTTACCATCGCTAACAAGTATTTAGATCAAGGTAAGTCTATTAAGTTTACTCATCTTAGTCCTGAATGTAAGACCCTACTTCTCAAAGCTAATCCTAAATTTGAGCAGGTTATAGAGACTGCTATTGATGATCCCAGATACCACGTGGTAACAGACTTGATGGATCAAGAGATATAACTCCAAGCAGTATTTTGACAACCCCAATACGAGTCAGGTTACAACAAATATTTATATAATACCTACACTTAGAAAATATTGCCTCCAAATATGAATGTCTGAGTACAACTTGATTGCTATCCTTAATTTTCTTGATAAGATTTCCGCCTTTGCGCAAAAAGAAGAAATCCCTGCGGCAACAGGGATTTCAATTGTTTAACACATATGTGTTAAAGTCCACACAAGGTGAACATTATCTTCTGGTTTTCTTTAATTGAAAACATCCATTACACCTTCAAATTGAGAAACATCGATATCACCTGATTGAATGGATTGCGATAATTGAAATAGATCGTTCATATTCATATCATTACCTAAAATACGAGCAAGCATAAAACCTTTAGAATCTTCTGATGCAAAAACAATCATTTCATCAATGGATTCTTCTTCTCCTTTAAAATATAACTTCATACCACCTTGCTCGCTATTAAATTTCATTAACTCTACATAGTCATCTCCACCAAGAATGGTTTTCACCTTATCCTTTTCAGAAGAATACGTTGCCTTAGTCTCCTCTTTAATGGGATAGGCCATTAAGTTAATTTTACGTACTGTTTTAAGCACTTTTTTCTGTTCTTCATCCAACAATTTTGTTTCATTACTAATTAAACTTGTTGGTATGTCAATCATTACGAACTTGTCATTCTCTTGGTTGTCTACATAATATTCCTGTAAACTTTGCTGGTTAGAACAACTTACCAAGGCAAAACCCAACATAAATAGGGCAACTCCTTTAAAAACTATATTTTTCATACACCTATCCTTTTTTGGTGATTTTTACATCTTTAAGCTCATCACTACCTTCAAAATCAAACTCTTTTGCGAGTTTTGATATCTGCTTAAGATCAATATCTCCCGTAACCTGAAAGAAAACAGTACGGTCTTTACCATCCATCTTACCCTTAAGGAACATTACAAATTCGCTTACATAATCCTCTGATTTGCCCGGTTTGTAATAAAACTTTACATTTTTATCATCATCTTTTGCTCGTAGCAGCTCTTCTAAATTAGCACTGCTTAAGTAATTTTTCATTTCAACATCCATCTCATCAGCAATATCTGTCTTTACAGTGCTGAAAATTTTTACATTTTCAAGATTGTTTATCAAGTTGATGTAACCTTGAATTTCTGGATCTGTATCATTCAAATCTATTTTGGTCAATAGTTTAAACATACGTTGATTTACTACCACATTATCTACACCTGACCGGTCTTCAAACTTATCAAATGGACTTTGGCTAAAGCCTGTAAAAGAAACGGCAATAAGCAGTAGTGTTACAATTATATTTTTCATAAGATTTGTTTTTGTTTTTAAAATTCTAACTTGTCTTTACTTTACTAAATCATTTGCTGTTTTATCAAATGTTTTAACCACTCCTATTTGTGAAGTTCCTTGACTAATCATCTGATTCATAACACCAAAAACGTTTTGTGTTATTTTGATGGCTTTTTCTGGATTATTGGCATAGGTGCCTTTTACCTTGTTATTATTTAGACTATTAATCTGAAAGAATATTCCAAATGTAACAGCGGCAATTGCGGCAATCTGCACCCAAGCAGGTATCTTAAATCGTTTTGTAGGTAAGTTTACAGGTGCATCGAATGTTTGTGATTCTGCTTTCGCGAAAGCGGAAAAAAGCACTACATACTCATCTAAATATGGTGCAACCTGACCACCAGTAAAATACATCCTAAGCTGCTGCTCTTGTGCTAAACTAGTCTCTCCCTCAAAATATAGGGACAAGAGTGCATTTACCTTACTTGATTCCATAGTTTTGTTTTTTTATTAAAGCTTCTCTCAAGCTTTTTCTAGCTCGTGAAAGAGCTACCCGTACGGCTGTCTCATTCATTTCTAGCACTTCTGCAATTTCTGCGTTTGTATAATGCTCTATATCCCGCATTTGTAAAATAAGTTGTTGCTGTTTTGGCAAATCTTGCATCAAGGTATATAGCCATTCTATTTCATTGTTTACCTCTACTTGCCTACTCGTGTTTTGTGAATGATCTACATAATTACTATGAACAATTTTAAGATTATTACTACTCTTGGCTTTAAGTTTATCGTAACAAAAATTCTTAATCATGGTCATTGCAAAAGCCTCAGGGCTGCGATACTCTTTGATTTTGGATCGTTTTATCCATAAGCGCGTCAAAATTTCTTGAGTCGCATCTTTAGCCTCATCTTCAGATACGAGCAATCGCTTGGCTATACGATAGATCTTATCCTTAAATGGGTTTATTAGATTTATGAATTGTTTCTGATCCATATTGTTTTAATGGTCGATCACTAGGTAGACGAGTTGTTAGTGTATTTGTTACTCTTGCAACAATATTTAATATAAAAACCTAATAATCAGGTGTTATTTCTTTCAACTTCTCTACAATATTGTAGGCTGCAGGACAAATAAAGGTGTTCTTTACAGTCAATTGTGCAATTTGATGAAACTTATTTCTATTGGTATGAGGATATTCTCTGCAAGCTTTTGGCCGAACCTCATAAATACTACAGTAGTTATCCGTTCCTAAAAAAGTGCAAGGTACTTGTTGTAAGACATAATCGTCATCCTCATCTACTTGTAAATAAGTCTGGATAAATTGCTGTTCCTTCATTTTAAAATACTTGGCTATTCGGCTAATATCTTTAAAAGTGAATAAAGGGCCTGTGGTTTTACAACAATTTGCGCATTGAAGGCAGTCTGTTTGGGCAAATTCTGCCTCATGAAGCTCATCCATCAGGTAGTCTAATTGCTTAGGCGGTTTCTTCTTGAGCCTAGCAAAGAATTTATTATTTTCCCTTTGCTTTTCTTTGGCCAATGCAGGTAATTCTTTTAAAGTTGGCTTCATATAGCAAATGTAACTGCTAAATTAGCAGAAGCAAAACGTAAACTTATTGGTTTAATCCAATGACTAAACATCAGGACATTTTTGGATTAGCGTTGACAGATTATTACAACGGCCTGCATACCGCAGATATCGCAGTGCACGCTCCTGATTTTGATGATGATACCTTGTCAATACCATATTTATTTAGAGATTATCCAGATATGCCGCTTTTGGAACAAAAAGCACTAACGCTTTGCACAGGAATGGTACTAGATGTCGGCTGTTGCGCGGGTAGCCATAGTTTGTTTTTACAAGAAAAGAGGTTAAATGTTCAGGCATTAGACATATCTGCTGGTGCTGTTACCATTGCTAAAAAACGTGGCGTTCGGTTTGTTAAATGTGAACATGTACTAGACCATAATGGTAGCTATGACACTATTCTTATGCTTATGAACGGTACTGGTATTTTTGAAACATTAGAAAAGGCACCCCTCTATCTCAGCAGTATAAAAAAATTGCTAAACCCTAGCGGACAACTATTAATTGATAGTTCTGATTTGAAGTATTTGTATGAAGGTGATGCTGTTGACCTAAAATCGCAATCCTATTACGGGGAAATGAGATATACCTTATCCTATAAAAACAAATACAGCCCATCATTTAATTGGCTGTATTTAGATTTTCCTAATTTAAATAAACTTGCATCTAACTCAGGCTATACATGCGAATGTATTTATGAAGACAATCACTATGGCTACCTAGCCAAACTATCTATTTAATACGTATCCTTTTTCTGCTAATTTATCAGTCACACTTCTGTATAAGTCACGACTCCATATTTCTGAAACTTCACTAACACGCTTAGCTATTTCTTGCTGAGAATCAAGAACCTTTATACCCGTAGGTGAATTATAAAATTGTGCGGCTTTGACTTTTTGATCTTCTGTCATAGTGGTTTGATTAAACAGGACTTGTTTTCCTGTAGGAGATTTGTAGAACTTCAACATGTTGGAGATATCTTCTTTCTCATATGTGCCTCTATAAGCCGAAACAAGCATTGCTTTTATTTGTCCTAAAGCAGGAGCCGTATCTTCTCTCAAGCTGCTCCAAGTTGCATCATTTACACCTTGATCGTTATATTGCCTTTTAAGCAAATCAAATAATCCATCTATAGCTTTTTCATATTGTTCTGTGGTACCATTTACTTCTAAATATTCAGCTACTAACTGTCTATAGTTCGCTTCCTGAGAAAAAAGCTGTAGTGAAAAACTTAAAATTAGTATAAAAAGTAATTTTTTCATGATCTTTACGATTAATAATATTAAGTCAAAAATATAAAAATGCGTAGAATAAAATTGTCTTTTGGTTCTTTGTTATATGCCCTAATGTTTATTCTGCTCTTAAGTTGTGGGGATGATGATAGTCCAAGTGAAAATCTTCAAGAAGAAGATCCCAATGCCGCAAATTTGCAAGGTGCTGGACAATCTGCAAGAGACTTTTTAACGGCAGAAGAATTTACAAGCCTACGAATTGAACTAGCCTATCCAGATGGATTTAGGCCGACTCAACAAAGTATAGATGCTATAATTCCATTTTTAGAAGATCGTCTCAATAAACCTGGTGGGGTTATTATTGTTGAAAATCAGATCATTTCAAATGAAACGCCTCCTTATACAATTGAGGAAATTAGATCTATTGAAGATGCAAATAGGACTATATATAATGAAGGTGATGAACTTGGTTTATGGATTTTCTTTTCTGATGGTCAGGCCGAAAATGACAGCGGTGTGAATTTTACTTTAGGGACTGCATACAGAAATACCTCTTTGGTTATCTATGAACAAACATTTTTTGAAATTGCTAATCAATCCCAGACAGGGATAAATATACCTATTATTGAAACTTCAACCATAAGACATGAATTTGGCCACTTATTTGGTCTAGTAAATTTAGGTACGCCTTTGCAAAGTGATCACGAGGACCCCAATGCAGCACATCATTGTATTGTAGAAGGTTGTTTAATGGAAGCTTCTGTTATGACTAGTATGTTTAATACAGATAATTTTGAAGATATTCCAAATTTTGACCCATTATGCATTCAAGATTTGCAAGCTAATGGCGGCTTATAGGTTATTCTTGCTGTTTTTGATATTCTTCAATTTTAATTTCTTTCAAACTTAAATTGGGAGCATATTTCATTAGATATACTGCATTATTTTGATAGCCTTTGTTTGCACTTGGTTTGTAACCAAATTTATTTTCTAAGTAATCCGTTTCAAAACCTATCGTAGCAGCATTTTGTAGATTATTGGCGTAGGCCAATCTTAAAATTGTATCTAAAGTTAAATCATAAGCTCGAACTGCATAGGTACTCGGTGACACATCAAAACGACTTTCATAGGTCTTAATAAAATTTTCATTAGATTTAGTATCTGATTCTCTAGATATGGAAGGATAATGAAAATTGAGATTCATTAATTGTGTATGCTGTATTTCATCACTACTGAAGGCACTACCCTTCTTGCAGGTTAATAAAGTTACATTATAATGTCGTCCTTCATTTTGGTGCAATGCATTTAGCCTTGTCGTAACATTACTAATTAAAGGCAAGTCATTCGTCTCCAAAATCACCCAATTATCCTTGCCAGCTTCTAACTGTTTTGGTATGTCATCAGGATACAAAAAGAAGTCTCCATCTTCACTTAGTCTTGGACTTACCTCTTTAGCATTTGGAAAAACGGACAATAGTTTAGCTTTATTTTTAGCGTTTTTCTTATCTGCAATAATTACTACATGTTTGTCTTGGCCTTCTATTTTTAAAAACTCCAGCATTTTAGCTACAAGTGCATCATCCGTTGGTTTCGAGCGAAAAAGATTCGATCGCATTTCCACATTAGATGTAATTGGAGATATCACTGGAATGTTTATTGGAGCCAACAAACTAGTGGCCTTATTCACATTGCTACCTACCAAAGGCCCAATAACAACATCTACATTTGAAAAATCATTGGCATTAATAATATTTTCTACTTTTCTTGCATTTGTGGCAGGACCATCTGCATGGATATAATTAGTATCATAGACGCTCAATTCAACAGGAATGCCTAATTCCTTTGCCTTTTGGACGGCCATTAAGGCACCACTATGTAAATCAAGAGCAATTCTAAGAACCGCGTCTCCTTTAATTAATTCTGCATTTGCTTTGATACTATCCTGTACTCTATTCAATCCATAGGGCAGCATTATTATTAATCGCTTAGGTGAAGTAAAAGAAATACTATCGACCAAATTTACTTTTTCATGCACTGTTTCAAAAGCACCATTGATAATATTAGTA
>CAZDFA010000058.1:0-14672 GCA_964504555.1 uncultured Flavobacteriaceae bacterium
ATCTACAAGATGTCCCCAGCTTTCCCCTGGGCCTTTAAAAACCGTGAGCAGTAACGCAATAATGGGAAGCAACAAGAACGCCAGCAGCAATATCGTAATCCAGGACCAGATATTGAAATCCCGACGTATATGTGATCGCTTAAAATTCAAATTACATCGTTGCGAGGCGGTAGGTTACTCCCAGCCTACCTGATCAAAAAGTAAAACCGCAGCCTTATTATTAGTGCCCAGTTTTGATAAGCTCAAATTATCTTCTTTAAAGGTGCCCCACGATTGTAATAATGCAGATGCTTCCACATTAGAGTTTACTGGGTATTCGTAATTCGCTTTCGCGAAAACAGATTGCGCCTCACCACTAGTCAAATACTCAATAAACCTGATAGCATTCGCTTTATTAGGCGCATATTTAGCTACCCCTGCACCACTGATGTTGATGTGCGTTCCTCTATCTTCCTGATTGGGGAAGAATATGCCTATGTTTTTGCCGGCATTGGCTTCTACAGGATCATCAGAGTTGATAAGTCTTCCTATATAGTAGGTATTTACTATGGCTAGGTCTCCCTCTCCAGCTACCGCAGCTTTTACCTGATCTCTGTCATTGCCTTGCGGCTTTCTGGCCATATTATCAACAATACTGGAAGCCCATGCCTTGGCTTTTTCTTCTCCCAAATTTGCAATTAAGGATGCCATTAAAGATTGATTGTAAATATTACTGGAAGATCGTACCAATAGTTTGTCTTTCCATTTACTTGTTGCCAGATCTTCATAAGTCGATAATTGATCTGGGGTTATCCGTTCTTTCGCGTAAGCGATTACACGCGCTCTTTTAGTCAACGCAAACCATTGATTATTTTCATCACGCAGGTGAGAAGGGACAATAGAATCCAGCATTGTAGAGGTAACTGTTTGCAGCAAGCCCTTTTCTTTTGCGCGTACCAGCCTGCCTGCATCTACGGTGATAAGGACATCTGCCGGCGAAGTTGGGCCTTCAAGTTCCATCTTCTGGATTAATTCATCGGCACTGGCATTTACAACATTGACTTTGATTCCTGTTTCCTGTTCAAATTGAGCAAACAGTTCCTGATCAGGCGGGTAATGTCTATGGGTGTATACATTGACTTGTTGTGATGGGGTTTTAGAATCCTTTTGCTCTGTTTTACAAGAGGCTAAGCTAAATAAGAGTATAAGGGTATAAATAAATGGTTTCATTTTTTTAGGGTATTTGTAATGTTTCTTTAATAGATTCAACATCAAGATTTCTGATCAATTCTACAATATTTGGATACCAGTTTTTGTGATACCCAAATTCTTTTCTTTGTAATTTGGTTATAGCGTCTTCTTTATTCTAGTTCTCAAAAATAACGCGATATGCGGCCGAAAAAAATAAGGACAATAAATGCGGTTAAAAATCGGGATTTACCCATAGATTGGCTCCTTTATAACGAGTTGATAAAGGTAATTAATTTTTTGCGTTCCTCTGCTGTCAAATCAATGAATCTATCCCTGCTTTTGGCAGCTTCCCCACCATGCCAAAGAATGGCTTCTTCAATACTTCGTGCCCTGCCGTCGTGTAGGAAATAGGTATGTTTATTAACCGTTGGTATGAGTCCTATTCTCCATAAAGGTTGAGTGGGCCATTCCTGACCATTTGCTTTATAATCTGGCCTGTTGTCGGCTAGGTCTTCTCCCATATCGTGAAGTAAAAAGTCTGAATAGGGTTTTATTTGAATATTTTCTAACAATGGATTTAAATGAATTGCTCCAGTAACCTGATTGATGGCGTGATACGATATACAGGCAAGATCATTAAAGAGGGCTTTCCCCTGTAGTACCGTTTTGTTTTTTGCATTTCTTCTATTGGGAACAGATAGTGATGCTTGATAGAAAAGAACATTATCTAATTGCTTTTGCGTTACTTCTGGCGAACCTCCATTGGTGGCGTTTTGGCAATCTATTTGAGGATCGGGGCAATCCATTTCAGTAAAAACTGGCGTTGTTAATCCCATATCGCCGTGAAAGGCTCTGGCAATTTGAGTTTTTAAAGTTGGGTGTTTGCTTTCCAGCCATATTTTCCAAGATCCAGCTCATGAGTTTCGTAGTTCCAGACATAGTTTGCTTTTCCTGAAATACCATCACCATCTATATCAAATTCATCTTCATATTTTAATAGTTCACTATCTGGTAATGCACTAATAAAGCCGATGCCTATCGTCTGTTGTGCCACACGAGGTGAGGTCATTACCTCTTCTATCACACCAAAATTTTCTTCTTTAAACGAATAGATGGGTTTGTATAACATATAGGGTGTCCCATCGCGATATTTACCGAAAATTGTGTCATAACGAACGTGTATTTTTGCTTCGTAAGGAATACCAGAATTGCTTCTATCCTGGAGTTGACTTCCATAGTTTGGAATACCTAAAGGACCACCAAATGAATCTGTTCCCTTCCTGCTTAAACGCATTAAAGAACCATTGGAGTTTTGTCCTAATACAATAGGTTTACCCCTCCCGTCTTTAAAATGACAGGCAGCACAGGCTCTGGCATTAAAGGTAGGGCCTAGCCCATCTCTAGCAGTCGTAGAAGCAGGTGCAGCAACCCAGCACTGATTAAACAGGAAGTCTTGCCGAACAAGTAGTAAACAGAGTTATTAAAATAGTTATGAGCCGTTTCTTCCAGCTTTCAATATTACGCGCCGCCATTATGGCTGGAATAGCACAAACCGTTCCTGAAATGAGTGGAACAACACTTTTGCCACTAAGACCAAAGGGTCGCATAACTCGATCCATTAAAAAAACCACCCGACTCATATACCCAGTTTCTTCAAGAATGGCGATAAACAAGAATAAGAAGGCAATCTGTGGAATAAAGATTATAATACCACCTAAACCTGCAATAATTCCGTCTGCTAATAAATGGGTTAAGGCTCCAGAGGGTAAAATCGTTTTTGTCAATTCGCTTAGATTAGCCAAGAGCAAATCGATATAGTCCATTGGATAGCTTGCCCAGTCATATATAGCTTGAAAAATTAGTAGTAAAATGGCAAAGAAAATCACATAGCCCCAAACTTTATGCGTGAGAATACGATCTAATCGGGCGCGCAAGTCAGTGGCTTTTGATGGGTCTTCAACGACAGTTTCTTTGAGGACCTCATTAATAAATTTGTACCTGATTATAGTTTCTTTTTGCTGTAGGCGTTTTAGGTGACTTTCAGATTCGGTTTTAAATGAGGCAATGCCTTGTAGTTCTTTTTGCTCTAGTCTACCAAAATTTTCATCTAGCGACGAGGCACTTAGGCTATACGTGCCAGGTAAATCTAAAATATGTGCTTTAACACCACGGGGTAGTTTGCAAATACCTTCTTTTTTTTCAACGGTAATACCAGGATAGTTACCTGCCTTTTGATTAAGACCTGTTAGTTGATTAAAGAGAGAAGTTTTGCCGGTATTGGGGTTGCCAATTAGTGCAACATTGAACTGTTTGGCCATGGACTAGGATTCATTTCTATGTAGGCCGCAGTTTCTTTACGAATAGCTAAATGACTGCCATTTACGGTAATGTACATAGGATCTTTAAAAGGTGCAGTTTGTACAAGAGCCACTTCATTGCCTGGTAGACATCCCATTTCTAAAAGCTTAAGCGGTATATTTTCTGTATGCACATCCTTTATTATGGCTTTTTCTTCTTTTTGTAAATGGGCAACAGTGCGCATCGCTTTATTTAGATTGAATTTAAACAAAGGCACTTAAAATAGTATTTGCCTTTAAATACATTAACAGGCTTTTTTGATTCAATTAATATGTAACTATATCATGGAAATTAAAGAAATATGTGCACTTTATCGATAAATAACAGCGTTTAATCGATGATTGTAAGCAGAAGCCTAAAATTTAAGAAAACTTGAGATTAAGTGTTAGATTGCGGTATATTAATAAAAAAATGAATCATAAATAAACATACAAAATTGATGAAACATAAAGTAAGCATAGTTATTATGCCTCTAAAAAGAAACATCAAGTATCATTTTTAGCCAATTACATTTTTTTGCCCCGAATTTTGTCCCCCAAAATCCTGATTTTTTCAAATCAGGATTTTTTTTTGCACAATAGGTTAAATATAAACCCAGTTTTAAAATAGCTTTTTCCACCATTTTTTTGGTGGAGCATATTCTTGCTTAAGTATTGTGATATCTACTAATAAACGATCAACATCATCTGGAAGAGTTCCGTCATAATATCCACGTATTTGCCGTTTTTTGTCAATGAGCATAAAATTTTCGGTATGCACTAATTCTTGATTGCCTCCAGGGACATCTTTGGCTGCCAGATAACTTTTTCGCGCAAGCGCATAAATTTGATTGCGATTTCCAGTTACTAAATTCCATTTTTTATCATTTACGCCTTTTTGGAGGGCATATTTTTTGAGAACTTCTGGCGTGTCATATTCAGGAATAACTGAATGAGAAAGCAATTTTACAATCGTGTCACGAGCCAACTCTTCTTGAATCTTTACCATATGATCTGTCATTATAGGACATATCGTTTGGCAAGTGGTAAAAAAGAAATCAGCTACATAAATAGTGTTGGCATAATCATTATGAGTAATGGTGTCGCCATTTTGATTAACAAGTTCAAAATCTGCTATTTTGTGGTATTTTTTTACATATTGTACCGTTGTGTCCACCAATTCTTTATTCACTGAAGTAGGTTGCAAGACTGGTAGGCGCTGAGGTACTTTTAGCAATTGATAAAAGATATAAATGACACATAATGAGAATATGCTCATTACAATAGCAAAAGTCTTATATCGTGCAAAAAAGGTAAGCATCTGTAGTTTTTGCAAAATTACTATGTCAATAGGTGATTACAAGAACATTCACTTAAAAGTTTGTGAAATAGAAATCTTACTAGCTAATAGTTTTTCCTAACCGTATTGAAAAGGTTACTTTTGCGTGTTTTTTGAATTGGATTAAAGCGTAATGGAAGAGTATTTTATTAAAGGCGCGCAGCTATTTTTAAGTTTATCTATACTAATTGTCTTACATGAATTTGGACATTTTTTACCTGCGCGCTGGTTTGGTATACGGGTAGAAAAGTTCTTCTTGTTTTTTGATGTAAAGTTTGCTCTTTTTAAAAAGAAAATAGGCGAGACGGTGTATGGCATTGGATGGTTACCCTTAGGAGGTTATGTAAAGATTTCTGGGATGATCGATGAGAGCATGGATAAAGAACAAATGGCTCAAGAACCTAAGTCTTGGGAATTTAGAACCAAACCTGCTTGGCAGCGTTTAATCGTAATGGTGGGAGGAGTAACGGTAAATGTGATTTTGGCAATCATAATATATATATGTATCCTATTTTTTGTTGGTCAAGAATATAGTAATCCTGAGGATTTGAAAAATGGTCTGGCAGTTTCTAAAACCATGGAAAAATATGGTTTTCAAGATGGGGATAAAGTTTTAAAGCTAAATGGGGAATCATTTTTTGATCAAGATGATATTGGCCGCTTTCTAATGACCAAAAATGTCCAATCTATAACCGTTTTGCACGAAAATGGCGGTAAGGAAACCTTAGACTTACCTGAAGATATAGGTAGTGAACTTTTTGAATCTGGAGATATGCCTGGGCTATCAATTGAGCGCTTCAAATTAGCTGGGATAGATTCCATAGTGGCTGACGGTCCTTCTGGAAAAGCAGGAATTAAAAAAACAGATTTAATTTTAACTATTGATGGTAAAGCAATCAATTATAGATCAGACGTCACATATGCTCTAAAAAATGCCGAACAAAATGAAGTGGCGATGGTTGTTAATAGGGATGGTATTGAGCAAACAATTAAACTAGATGTGGGCGAGCCTGGAAAACGACTTTTAGGAGTTTATTTTAAAGGAGATCCTAGTGCTTCAATAGTACGACAGCGCAAAAACTACAGTTTTGGTGAGAGTATAGTAGAAGGGGTAAAGTATGGCTATGATCAATTGCATTTTTATGTAGCGCAATTTAAATACCTGTTTACTAAAAAGGGTGCCACGCAAGTAGGCGGTTTTGGAGCAATTGCAAATTTATTTCAGCCAGAATGGGATTGGCTAGAATTTTGGCACACCACAGCTTTTATTTCAATCATGTTGGCCTTTATGAATATCTTGCCAATACCTGCACTAGATGGTGGGCATGTAATGTTTTTGCTCTATGAAATGGTAACTGGTCGTGAACCCAACCAGAAGTTTTTGGAGTATGCGCAAATGGTAGGTTTCTTTTTACTTTTGGCATTGGTTCTTTTTGCTAATGGTAATGACATTTATAGGGCTATTTTTGGTTCATAAGCGCTATTCCTTTAAATAAATTGAAAATGAGAATTGTCTTACCTTTTTTGGCTCTTTTTAGACCGAATAGGTTAATTGCCTTTTTTTTTAAGAATATTTAATGTGGTTTTCCCGTATTAAAATTGTGTCAATCATCGATATTATTATGCTTAATAACGAATATTATATGAACTTGCACTTATTTTAAAAGGCTCTTTCAATTTTTTATATACTTTTACCCTCGAATATACTATCTGTCAATATATTATCCCCCAACTTAAAGTCTAGTATATAAATCACAATGTACCGTATTATGGGGAAATTACGTTTTAGAATTACCTTATTAAGTGTCATATTTTCTTGTGCGATAGGTTTATCGCAACAGAGCAAATTGGAACGGGCTTTAAGAAAGTATGATAAACTAGCCTATATAGATGCTCGTGAAATTTTTATTGCCCTTGTCAATAAGGGTCAGGAATCTGCTGAAATTTTGGAAAAAATAGGAGACTCCTATTATTTTAACGGCAAATATGGAAGTGCTTCAAAATGGTATGCTAAATTAGTTGAGAATCATAAAGATTCTGTACAGCCAGAATATTATTTTAAATATGCCCAATCACTTCGGGCGCTTCAAGAATATGACGAAGCAGATAAAATTATGGCCACTTTTAATGATATTAAAGGGTATGATTCTCGTGCAAAAAGGTTTGTGGAAAAACCAGATTACGTTGATCTTGGTAGTTATAAAGAAAGCAAGTATAAGTTGCAAGTAATACGTATACTTAACTCTAGGTATTCTGACTTCGGCCCAACGGTAATTGATGACAAGTTAATCTTTGCTTCTTCACGGGATACTGGAATCGTAGCGAAACGCATTCATAAATGGAATAATCAACCGTTTTTAAATTTATATGTTTCCAGTATTAAAGGAGGTGGAGAGTATACCAGACCAGTACCTTTTAACGATAAGCTCAATTCAAAATTTCATGAGAGTACAACGACACTTAGCTTAGATGGTCAGGTGTTATACTTTACTCGTAATAATTTCACCCCAGGAAATTTTGGAAAGTCTAAAAAAGGGACAAACAAACTAAAGATATACAGGTCAACCAAAAGAGCGGGCGGATGGACCGACCCAGAAGAATTACCTTTTAATAGTAGTGAATACTCTTGCGCACACCCTGTATTGAGTCCAGATCAAAGTAAACTATACTTTTCCTCAGATATGGAGGGAACAACAGGTCTTTCTGATATTTGGGTGGTAGATATTCTAGAGGATGGGAAGTTTGGAAAACCTGAAAATATGGGCCCTCGTATAAATACCGAAGGGAGAGAAACGTTTCCATTTATTAGTAAGAAAGGCAATTTATATTTTGCCTCAGACGGTCATCCAGGCTTGGGAGGACTAGATCTTTTTGTCACCAAACCTTATGATGATAAAGCTATAATCCATAATCTTGGAGAACCTATAAATAGTTCCAAAGATGATTTTGGCTTCACAGTAGACGACAATACACTTAGAGGCTTCTTATCTTCCAATAGAAAAACAGGAGCTTTGGGCAGTGATGATATTTTTGGATTTGTTCAAGAAGAACTTCCAGAGCCTACTTGTGATGTTGCTCTTACTGGTGTGATTACAGATAAAGAAACGGGAGAATTGCTTCCAGAAGCTATCGTACAACTGTATAATGAAGAAAATGATTTGCTAGAAGAAGTTGAAGTAGATGAAAATGCAGTATATAAGTTCAGCTTAACGTGTCAAGAAGGCTATATTGTCAGGGCCGTTGAACCAAGATATTTTGGAGAAGAACGTATTGTAAATGCTCCTAATAAAGATAAAGTAACTTTACAAGAAGATATGGCTTTAGAAAGACGATTGACAGAAATTCAGGTGGGAGATGATCTAGCCGAATTGCTTAATCTTAGCCCTATATACTTTGATTATGATAAGTATAATATCAGACCCGATGCTGCTATAGAATTAGCCAGAGTAATCTCTGTAATGAAACGGATACCAACTTTAGTAATTAGTGCAAGATCACATACCGATAGTCGTGGCCACGATTCCTATAACTTGAAACTTTCAGACAATCGTGCAAAATCTACCGTAGAATACATCATAAGTCAAGGAATAGAATCTAGTAGCATTTCTGGCGAAGGCTATGGAGAGACTCAATTGGTAAATAAATGTTCTAATGGAGTAAAATGCTCAGATGAAGAGCATCAATTGAATCGTCGCTCTGAGTTTATTGTACTGGCTAAATAATAGAAGCCTGTGGCTATCCTTAAAAAAGTGCGCCTGCTTCGGCGAAAACTTTATAGATAAAGAGACCTAGGAAAATTGTAGCTACTATGAGTTTTATGAAGGTAGAAGCTAAGAAGCCTATAAAAGAGCCAGTAGCCGCCTTAAATGCTGCCTGAGAATCTGTCTGATTAAATACCAATTCTCCTACCAAAGCACCGCCAAAAGGGCCAACAATCAAGCCTAAGGGCCCCATAGTAATCAAACCAATGATAAGCCCAATAGTGGTACCTATAGCTCCTGCTCTACTGCCGCCAAAACGCTTGGTACCCATTGCTGGGATAAAGTAATCCAAAATTGCAATACCAATGGCAATGACAAAAGTAACTACTAAAAAGGTGGTGCTATATTGAACGGCCTTTGTTATATGTAAAATGAGTAGTCCTATCCAACTTAAAGGAGGGCCAGGAATAATAGGAATAAAACTTCCAACAATTCCAGCTATCATTAGCACTAGGCCTAAAATGACCAAAACAATATCCATAGTTTAGTTTTTGTATAGGTAGGACGAAAAATCGTGCCGAATGTTACTTTTTAACTAAATAATTAGTTTAAACTAATTATTTAGTTATATTTGTTAGAGTAATCGTCTAGTCATATGAAACAACTTACCAAAGCCGAAGAAGAAATTATGCAACTCCTTTGGGATAAAGGAACCTCAAATGTAGCAGGGCTTATAGATGCTATGCCTCAACCCAAACCAGCATATAACACGGTTTCAACAATCATTCGCATTTTAGAAAGCAAAGAGTTTGTTGGGCATCAAAAACAAGGTAGAGGTCATGTATACCATCCTAAGGTTAGCAAAGAAGCCTACAGCAATGCTACTATGCAAAAAATGATGAATAATTATTTTGATGGCAGTTTTAAAAGTATGGTGAGCTTCTTTGTCAAGAAAAATGACCTAGATATAAAAGAATTAGAAAGTATTCTTCGCGAAATAAATAAAAAGGAATAGTTATGGAACGATATGTTATTGAGATAGTTTGTTTTCAGCTACTTTTTTTAGGGTTATATCATTTAGTATTATGGAAGGAGACCTTTTTTGCGCACAATAGGATTTATCTTTTGGTTACTCCGCTTTTGGCTGTGTTACTTCCTTTTGTGCAGTTGCCTGCATTACAAAATACTATAGAAAGCATCCCATTATTTACGCAATTACCTGAGCTTGTTATCGGAGATGTTACAGTTGCAACTGAGCAAACTCCAGCAACAATTAAACGACCACTATTTACTATAAATTGGTGGTTTGTATACGGTTTGGGTGTTATTATAAGTGTGTTGTTATGGGTGCGTAAGCTCAACAACATCAACAGGTATTATCGTTTCAGACCTAAAGGACTATTAGGCAAACCAGAAATCATCCCTTTACCAAATAGAACCACCGCTTTTACTTTTTTCAATACGGTGTTTATTGGAGAAAAGCTGGATTCGCTTTCGCGAAAACACATACTTGCCCATGAGCTGTCTCACGTTAAACAAAAGCATTCTTGGGATTTACAGTTTTTTGAATTGCTGCGCATTATTTTTTGGTTTAATCCACTAGTTTATTATTACCAAAAAAATATTGCAACTGTCCATGAATTCCTTGCCGATCAGGAAGCATTAAAAGACAATACAAAACAAAGGTATTATGAAGGCTTGCTCAATACCACTTTTGGTACCAAGCATCTTTCATTTGTCAATACATTTTTCAATCATTCATTAATCAAAAAACGAATAGTTATGTTGCAAAAATCAAAATCACAACCGCGCGCTTTGCGCAAGTTTTTACTGCTTTTACCATTAGTTACGGGTATTCTCTTTTACAATGCGTGTACTCAAGATGAAGCTGTAGGGCAAGAAGTAGGAGTTCAGCGCGAAACGAATGTAAATCCTAATCTTATGATATCACTTATAGATTTGGGTGATGAACAAACTCTAATAATTGGTTTTAGAAATTTTGACCTGTTAACTGAAAATGAACTAAATTTTATAGAAAAAGCAAAATTAGAAGACGGGTTTAAGGATTTTACAACGAAAATTGGAAGTGGGTTTTTTGAAAATGGGGAGTTTTTCTTTGTTAATTATACGGATAAATTGAAAAGTATCGCTGATAATAATAGTATAATAATACGAACTGCAGATGAAATACGAGCACTAAATGAAAATAATAGGGCAAAAGATCAAATTCAAGAAAACGGGATTAGCGTTGTTCAAGAAACAGTCCATTATGAGGAAAGCGTACCTTTTGCAGTTATAGAACAAGTACCTGTTTTTCCTGGTTGTGAAGGTTTAGCTAGTAATGAAGAACGTAAACAATGTATGTCCAACAATGTTGCCAAGTTAGTCAATCAAAATTTTAACATCAAACTTGGCAGTGAATTAGGTTTAACAGGTATTAACCGCATATTTGTTTCATTTAAGATTGATGATAATGGCAATATAACAGGCATTCGTTCCGGAGCTCCTCATCCAAGATTAGAAGAAGAAGCAATTAGAGTCACTCAATTATTGCCACAAATGCAGCCTGGACAACAAAATGGAGAGCCCGTTGGGGTGTTATACAGCTTACCTATTACTTTTAAAGTACAAGAGTAAGATGAAAGAAATATTTTATTTAGGGGCACTATTACTAACCTTTAAAGCTGGAGCACAAACTCCAGCTTTCTCTGTTGCAGACAGTTTGTATGCAGTTGGCGCCTATTCAAAGGCTATTATGACGTATGAAGCAAAACCAAACCTGAGTGCTAAAGATTTTTTAAATGTGGCACGATCCTACAAAGGTTTGGGCAATCGAGCCGCAGCGCTTGAATATTACCAAGAAAGTTGCACAGCAGATCCCAATCTAGTCATCGCATCCGTAGAGTTTGGTAAACTGTCTATAACCACAAAAAAATATGCCCAGGCCGATAGCATTTTTAGCAATTTACTGGAACGCTATCCAGATAATCCGGAGTTCTATTATCAAAAAGGAGTGGCCTTGTCAAAGCTTAAAGTTGATCCTACAAAACTGGTAGATAGTGCACAAGCAATCAAATTGCCAAAACAACTTGCTAGGGAATCTTTCGCGAAAGCAGTACAATTGGATTCTAGCCATCAAAAAGCCATCTACCAACTTGCGCGCAATATATTAACTAAGGAAAAAAAATTTCCAGAAGTTGAAAAATTATGCTTCAAGGCCCTAGAAAGCGCACCTGAAAATGTAGAGATTATCGGCTTATTGGCACAAAGTTTTTATTACAGAGAATTTTTTAGGGATGCAGCAAAGCAATTTGAACGTTTGTTAGAACTTGGTCAAGAGTCCTTGTTTATCTATGAAAAGTTAGGCCTTTGTTATGAGAATAAACGCGAGTATGAGAAGGCTATTCCCAACTTTGAGGCCGTTATCCAAAAGTATGATGATGAAAATTTATTGGCGCATAGCAGACTTGCCAATTGCTATTTGCGCATTAGAGATTTGAAGAAAGCCGAAAGCTATGCACAAATAGCCCTTTTCCTTGCTGATAATAGTATTGAAAATGAGTATTATGGCTTAGCACAAGTGTATGATGTCAAGCAAGAATATGGTAAGGCCATTAAATACTACAGCAATACGCTTAGTGAAAATACAGATCGAATAGATGCCGCATACGGAAAAGTTGTTGCAGCAGATAAGTACTATAAGGACAAAGCAGCTATAATAAAGGGTTATGAAAAGTTTTTTACAGACTATGAAAATGACGGGCGTATAAGCTGGTACCATCATTTGCTAGATAAACGAATTTCGGCACTTAAGGAGGAGTTATTTTTTGAAGAGGATAAGGATGATTAACCAACAGTATTGATTAAAACCTTAGATTATTGTACTTTCAATCGTTAATTTTACAAAATGCGGTTGTTTCTTTTTTTGGTATTTTTTGTAAACCTATTATTTATAGGATGCACGCATATTGAAACCAAAAAAATAAGTAAAGAGACATATTTTAAGCAAAGTTGGGAGGTTGTTTCAAGTACTGACATTGATGTCTATCCCATTTTTGTAAACTGCCAAGCGCTTACTGAGAAACAAGAGCAACGAAGTTGTTTTGAAGAAGTGGTAACTAATAGTTTATACAGTCATTTAACGAAGCAGGAAACACATTTTAATCAATCATTTGTAGATTCATTACATGTACATTTTACCGTTGACGAAAAGGCTCATTTTTGTATAGATAGTTTAGAGATTTCTAGTGATCTTCAAAGCAAGCTACCACAAATTGAGGCATGGATTCATGATGGGGTAGCCCAAATTCCAAAAGCTTTGCCTGCCATTAAACGAGGTATTCCCATCAAGGCTCAATTTCAAATCCCCATCGTTTTTAAGGTAGATTAAAGTTTAATACGATAACCTGCAGTTATATCTAGTGGAAATTCACCATTGTCGTCAATCACTGGGGTGAAGGCGTCATTATAATTAAGTGTGAGCCATCCAGGACCAAGTTTAATATCTGCTCCCAAGCCAAATATAAATGATCCTTGAAAGGAAAAATTAGTACCTCCTAAAGTTGTAATAGATTCGTCATCTTCAATAATTTCTCTTTCGGGAGATTGCGAAATAGTAAATGTAGCAAGTTTGTTATTTACATAAAATGAAAATCTAGAAGTATTCCAGAATTTAAACCTATAGTTGATAGAAAACTGAGAGAAACTAAAATCTAATGCACTTGTGCTAAAGGTTTGTTTGTATTGAAACAATACAGCGTGTAATTTTAAATTAATGGGATCATACAACTCAAACTCTGTTGTAAATTGAGGGGTAAACTCATTATTTGGATTTTGACTTGCTGTAAAAATATTGTTGGTAAATCCAACTTGCAGACCTACTCTATATTCTACGGCATTTTTGACTAATTGCGCAGTATACGCTTCTCCGGAGTACAGGTGATAATCCTTTACAAATCGCCTTAGCGAAGCCCTAGTTAGTTTTACATTTTTAACAGAAAGGCCTTCTTGTTGAGACAAGTCTCTCAGTACCTTTTTGTATTCTTCTTGATAGGTGTCTCCATTTTTTGTGTTGATTAAAGGAACAATAGCTTCACCTTTGCCTATGAAATATTGATAATTACCATCAACAACTATATAATACAGCGAGAGTGTTCCGGCAATTTCAGTCTTTAAATCATAGCTTACACCATCGAATGTATAGGTAGGAGAATCTTGAGCAAGAAGGCAAAAACTGCTATAGAATAGGATAAAACATAGTAAAATTAATTTCTTCATAATTAAGAATTGGAGGTGGTTAAAGGTAGGGAATATTAACGTTTAAAAAATCGGTCTTTCCAGTGGTAACCTCCGCGAAGAGCGGAAAAGGCAATCGCCACATTAAACCAGGGATAAATGAAGGCTACAACAATATATCTGTACAACGGAATATCAAAAGAAAAAAACCCTGCTGCTCTTCTTAATACTATCCTATCTAATATCCATTTGAGTAACCATATAACACCTAAAAATAGAAAGTTTTGTATCGAGCAAAAAACATAAACCGAATATATAATTGTGCTTAAAGTGGTAATGACCAATAAACTGTTTTCTAAAAAAATAAGAAAGGCTAAAAGCTTCGCATTTTTATTAGTAAATGACAAAGTCTTAGCCGCCCAGCGTTTTCGCTGTTTAAATAAATCACTCCAAGACAATTGAGCAAAGGTTGTGACTATAGCAGTCTTTGATTTTAAATAATGAACACTCCTAGTATTCCACCGTATAAACTTTTCCAAAAGAAAATGATCGTCGCCACTGGCAAGGTGATTATTACCCTCATAGCCGTTTACAACATTAAAAGCTGTTTTGGTAAAAGCAAGATTAGCGCCATTATTAAGTAAGGGTTGTTGCAAGCCAAATGCGGCAGCTGTTGTGGCCTGTAGACTTAGTACGTCTAATTGCTCAAAATCCAGTTGAATACGTTTTAAAAAAGATATTTTTTTTTCTTCAGGGAAGACAGCAATAGGACCTACTATCATGTTAATGGTCTTATGTTTTTGGATGTAACTACTGATTGTTGACAACCATTTGGGATGAGTAATGCAATCAGCATCTGTGCATACTATCCAATTGTGATTAGCAACTTGT
>CAZDFA010000059.1:0-14600 GCA_964504555.1 uncultured Flavobacteriaceae bacterium
GGGATTTATTTTTGATCTTGATGGGGTTATAGTAGACACAGCTAAATATCATTATCTCGCCTGGAAAAGTTTAGCTAATAGTTTAGGATTTGATTTTACCGAATCACAAAATGAGCAGTTTAAAGGAGTAAGTCGCGTTCGGTCCTTGGATATCCTTTTGGAATTAGGGCAGATTAAAGCCAGTAGGGCAGAAAAAAATAAATGGCTTGATAAAAAAAATGAAGAATATCTTGCCTTCATTTCAACAATGAATGAAAACGAAATCCTGCCAGATGTGCCTAAGATTCTACAATTTTTGATTGATAGTAAACAAGGCATAGCATTGGGATCTGCTAGTAAAAATGCACGTCCTATTCTTCAAAAAATTGGACTTATCCATAAATTTGAAGTAATCGTAGATGGTAATGATGTCACAACAGCTAAACCGGATCCTGAAGTTTTTTTAATTGGAGCTCAAAAATTAGGGTTTGACCCTAAAAACTGCGTAGTTTTTGAAGATAGTATTGCTGGTATTCAAGCTGCAAATACTGCCAGAATGGTAAGTGTAGGCATTGGTGATCTTACTATACTTCAGGAGGCAGATTACAATTTCAAGGACTTTACCGAAATTTCCAATGAGTTTTTAAGCAAACTAATTAGCGCTTAATCATGCATCAAGAATATATAATTTCTGACCCTTGGTCTATAATTGAAGAAGGCTTTAATCCTGATCGTGTAAAATCTTCTGAGAGCCTAATGAGTCTAGGTAATGGAGTTATGGGGCAACGTGCTAATTTTGAAGAAGATTACAGTGGAGCGACTTTTCAAGGCAGTTATATTGGCGGTATATATTATCCAGATAAGACTAGAGTAGGATGGTGGAAAAACGGGTATCCAGAGTATTTTGCCAAAGTATTAAATGCTCCCAATTGGATCGGTATTTCGGTTACTATAAATGGTGAAAAGCTAGACTTGCAAGCAGTAAAAGCCATTTCAAATTTTCGCCGTGAGCTAAATATGAAAGAAGGGTGGTTGTCTCGTAGTTTTACTGCAACACTTCGCAATGGAATTGTAGTTAATGTTGCTACCAAAAGATTTCTAAGTCTAGAATATTCAGAGCTTGGCGTAATTCATTATTCAGTAACACCAGTAAACCAAGATGTGACTATACAGTATGAACCTTATATGGATAGCGGTATTACTAATGAAGACTCTAATTGGGATGATCAATTTTGGAACACGTACGAGGTACTGCAGGAAGACCATAGGTCATTTATTTTAAGCCATACGATAAAAACTGAATTTCACGTGTGTACATTTATGAAAAGCACATTTGAATTAGGCAATCAAACTATAGCGCTAACCCCAAAACCTACTGTAAAAACCTCTTTTCAAAGAGCAGAAAAACGCAAACAGGAGGCACAAACCTATGCTGGGTTTGTTTATGAAACTCATGTGAAGGCCAATGAACCCTTTGCCATAACTAAATATGCAGGGTATGTAACTAGTTTAAACTATACAAAAAATGAGTTGCTACAAGCAGCAAGTGGTGTTTTAAATCAAGGCTTAAAATTGGGATTCAACGACCTTCTAGCAAAACAAAAAGAAGCATGGTCTGCTATTTGGAAAATGGCAGATATTACTATTGCAGGCGATATAAAAGCCCAACAAGGAATACGATTTAATATCTTTCAGCTGAATCAAACCTATTCTGGGAAAGACGCCCGCCTAAACATAGGGCCTAAGGGCTTTACTGGCGAAAAATATGGAGGCTCTACCTATTGGGATACAGAGGCCTATTGTTTGCCCTTTTATATGGCTACTAAAGATCAAAAAGCAGCTAAAAATTTACTTATTTACCGATACAAACAACTCGATAAAGCCATTGAAAATGGAGAGAAGTTAGGGTTTACTAATGGTGCCGCATTATATCCGATGGTTACCATGAATGGTGAGGAGTGTCACAATGAATGGGAAATCACCTTCGAAGAAATTCACCGCAACGGATCCATTGTTTATGCCATTTATAATTACGAGCGCTACATAAGTGACACTTCCTATATTCCAGAAATGGGATTGGAGGTTATTATAGCCATAGCTCGATTTTGGCAGCAACGTGCCACATTTTCAAAAGCCAAAAAGCAATATGTCATCCTTGGAGTTACCGGGCCCAATGAATATGAGAATAATGTCAATAATAATTGGTTTACCAATTATCTCGCCAAGTGGTGTTTGGAATACGCTTACACTAAAACACAAGAAGTACAAAAGCACTTCACTAAAGACTGGGAGCGTATTGTAGCCAAAACTCAAATCAATCAAAAAGAGTTAACCAAATGGTTAGTCACCGCAGAAACTATGTACTTGCCATATGATAAAGAATTGGATATTTACCTGCAACAAGACGGATTTTTAGATAAGGAGATGATTCCAGTGAACGAATTACCGAGTACAGAACGTCCATTAAATCAGAAATGGTCGTGGGATCGGATTTTACGTTCCCCATATATCAAACAGGCAGATACTCTTCAAGGTTTTTACTTTTTTGAAGATCATTTTTCACAAGAGCAATTAGAGCGCCATTTTGATTTTTACGAACCTTTTACCGTGCACGAAAGTTCATTATCCCCTTGCGTACACGCCATCCAAGCCGCTAGGTTAGGACGGATGGATCAGGCTTATGCCTTTTATTTAAGAACCTCACGTTTAGATCTGGACGATTATAACAAAGAGGTAGAAGACGGACTACATATTACCAGTATGGCAGGTACTTGGATGAGTATAGTTGAAGGTTTTGCTGGACTGCGAGTACGAGCGGGGAAACTACATTTTTCTCCTCAAATACCTGAAGCATGGGAACGCTATACTTTTAAAATAAATTTTAAGGGGCGCACTTTAAGAGTTGAAATTTCACAAGAAGGTTCTGAATTTATTATTGAGGAAGGGGATGCGCTAGATCTTATTGTAGATGATCAAGAACGAATAATAAAGGCAGCACATTAATTATGAAAAAAATTACTTTATGTGTGTTATCAATGATAATATTAAGTATTGGAGCATTGGTTGCTCAAACGACTACAACAGGTTGTAATACAATTGTTGTTGCTTTACCAGATAATGATCCTGCAGGTGTAACCTCTATGGTCAATATTAATGGTTCTCCATTAAGTCAGCGATTCGATATGAATATATCGTCTCTTTTAACAGGTGTTTATAGGGTTAAAATTTTTGGAGAAAATGCTAAGGCTATCCAACGATTACAGAAGAAATAATTCTTTTCGAGTTTCTACAATAAAAGAGCCATATATAGAGAGCCCTCTTTTATTGTAAATTGATTTCAAACCTTTTTAGTAAACCTTTAATATTTTCTTTAGAAAAAATAGCCCCTTTAACTCTATTTTCATTTGGATCAATACTGAAATTGTACGCTGTTGAAAAATCTGTTTTCTCTAGATTAGTTTGTTCAAATTGTGTTCGGGAAAGATCACAATTTTCAAAAACGGCTGTGGACAAATCTGCCCCAGTAAAATCAGCTTCCTTGCAGGAAGAGTCTTTAAAGGACGTCTTATTAATAGGTAGGTTAAAAAAGACAGCAAAATCTAGGATGCACCCTTTAAAAGAGACATTCAACATAAAAGGATTGCAGATACTAAAATCTGTTCCTAGGAGTTTGCATTTATTGAAAGTAATTGTATTTAAGCTAGTGCCGCCCCATTTAACATTAGTTAAATTACAATCATTGAAGGTACATTCTAAAAAACTTAGATTTGATAGATGGATACTTTCAAAAGTACAATTGTCAAAAGTGCAGTTGTCGTATTCTCCTTTTGGGAATGGATTTTCTATATAATCCTTACCCTTAAAAGTTTCATGAACAAACGAAGTCATACAATTATTTATTCCTTAATTGGCAGAAATATTTCAGCACGCCAATTGCGCTCATTGGCTCCTAGACTTGGGTTGTCGTGAAAAATTTCAAAGGGTAATTTTTCCAGTTCATAACCATTTTCTTCGGCATAAGCTAGTAAACGATACCAGGCTCTATCGGAGGTAATATAATTACCGTGATAAGTAGCTTTTAGAGCCTTTTTTTCAAAGAAGCGTTTATATTTTATTTCTGGAAATTCAGGTAAGTTTTCCTTATTCTTAATAGGGAAACAAAAGTTGTAGGTGAGACTATCTTTTTTTTGATCCCAATTTACTACCTCTATAAAAGGCGGCCCCTTGGGCTCTATACCATCTTTAAGCATAAGTTGGCTTAAATATCCATAATAACGCATCATGCCGCCCGCCTTTTCTACTTGAGTACCATTAATAGTAACATATGCAGCAAATGAAGGAGGAGTCGCACTTTCTCCATCTACGGTAACATCAAATTGTTCTAAATGATCACGCAGACCACTTAAAAAATCTTCTGCGGTTTTTTTGGATTGTTCTTTGATAAAACTGGAAGCATAAAGCACCCTAAGTTTATTGTTAATGCTATTTTTCTTGTCTTTCACCCCTAAAATAACCTGAGTTGTTGAGTCATTTAATGGTTTTAATTTCCAAGTATAAGTATGGATAGAGTCGCCATAGATTAACTCTTGAACGACTTTATTGTCTACTGAAGCAGGTAGTCTCGTTATATTTTCTTTGGCGAGCTCCCATGACTTAATTGCTTGATTAATTGTACCAATAGTAGTGTTGGCTTTAAAACGAACCAGATAATCTTCTGGCTTGATGAATAAGTACCAAGTCGCCCCTAAAACAATGACCGCAATTAATGTAAAAAGAACTTTTTTCATCTTTTCTAATTTTTATTTAATAGATCTTATTTTATACTATTAATTAGATTTCATTTTTAGGTTAGCAACAACATGCTTGCCTATAGCAACACCTTGATCTAAACCATTATCAATAGCTGCTCTGTAGTGAATCCCTCCATATAAGCGGCTTACCGCTGCTTCTTGAGCAGCTAGCCTGAATGACTTGAAATTTCGAATGGGGAGACCATAAGGCACTTCTGTGGTATCATTAAAGGAGAAGCCGTCTCCAAAAATACTGGTTAATGCTTCACTTGCTGCTCCAGATACCACAGAATGGCCACTTACATATTCTGGAAAAGGTGGGGTTTGTAATATGGGTTGCCAGCTATCATCCATATGTTCATTAATAAGTGTTTCTGGTCTCACCAGATTGGAACGATATTTTTCATCCCAACAGCTTATAAAAGCGTCGGCCATAGCGATGGAAGATTTAGCGTAAGCATAAATCGTGTTGCTAAAATCGTAATTGGCTTTGGTTGCAGCAATTTTAGTAATGCCCATCCAGTGACCTCCAGGAGTAATTTTTTTAGTCGCAAACATTAGGTGACCGCGAGTAACAGAAACATAAGGATTACAATCCCAGAATTGGGCAATGCCTATTTCTTCAGAGTCATCACCTTTGCTTGTGATTTCTTGACTTACATTATATACTTCTTCAAGTTCTTTATAGAAATCTGAGTCTTTTTCCATAGAGAATGCGGGTGGAGGTGCGGGTTTAAATTGGGCTGCGCTGTCTATAACAAAAGGTCTAATTTTATTCCAATGAGGTTCTATACCTTCGATATAAGCGGGTGGTGTGGGTTGCCATCTCGAGGGGTCTCCTGTAGTCACCGAAAATTTCGGCATAGTTCGAGTTTGCTTATAATTATCTGCATTCATCCAGCTAGTAATATGTTTGGCTACTTGTAGACCATAGTTCTTAGCCTTTTGGAATTCCTTTTTGTTGGTGTTTTCCCAAATATCATATAGGCTATCACGATACTTGGTAAGCTTATCTTCTGAGAAAATTAATCTACGACTAATATCCATATGAGCAATAAGAGCCGCTAATTCGTGGTTAACTTTTACTGTATTTTCTAGTTGTGGAATAGGCGAAAGATCAGTCAATTGACCGGCAAGGGAAATAAAAGAGTCGTCATGTGAGGCTATAATCTCATAAGCAGCAACATTGGGATAAGCGTAAATACGACTGGCTACAGGTGGCGAAAAAATATCGTGTATGATTACTTGTGTTGTCTGGTCTATACTTTCGTGAAATTGTTCTGGGGATACAACAATAGGCTCTTGATTGCCCGAACAGTTTACTAGTAATATGGAGCTGATTACTAATAAAGTGCTTTTATAAATAGCTTGTTTCATCATATTAAATTTACTTTTTGGCTATAGCGTATAATTGAGCATCTTCATTGTTAAATGTAGCTAAGAGATAGTCCTTACCATTTAAGGAGAGTATACGTAAATCTCGTATTGATTTTTGCATGAAATCCAAGCCCAAACTGTGAGCTGATGTCATCCTATTTTCATCTTTAATTAAAATACCAGGAAATGCATCTAATCTGCCGTGATAAGGTTTTACACCAAAGTAATTTCCCGCCATTAGAGCATCTTGCTTTCCATCAGCATCAAAATCATAAACACAAAAATCCAATATAGGTGCAACTTGTGCAAGTGTTTTAAAAGGAATAAATTTAAAGGAGCCATTTTCATTTTTAAGATAACCTGACTCCAAAGTATGCACTTCCAATATGGTACTTTCTTTGAGTATTTTGGGATCAAAAAGTTGATCTATGGTTTGTCCTGCAAAAGCAGCATAAGATGAATATTTCTTTTTTAAACTAACTAATTGAGCCGCTAAACCATTAAAGTCTGTTATTGGATAATAATCTCGGTCTTTTGATATGGCAACTATGGTTTCTGTTTGACCATTATTATCAAAGTCATTGTGATACAATTTGAGAGGCTCTTTAGAGGAGGCCTTAAATTTGCTATTAGTTCCCCAATTGCCCAATAAATAGTCTAGATCACCGTCTTGATCTATATCAAAAGGTTCGATAGTTTGCCAAAGTCCATTTAAATCTTTAAGTGATTTTAGGTGGGAAAGTTGTCCATTTTTGTTTGCAAAGAATTGTGGTGCCATCCATTCACCCACTACTATTAGATCTGCTAATCCGTCTCCAGTAAAATCGCTCCAAATAGCATCGGTGATCATCCCTATATTTTGGAAAGTTGAAGATTGTGTAGTACTAAAATTGCCCTTGTCATTTTTAAGTAGATATGATTGAGAGGCTTTGCCAAAGTCTCCAGTTATACTGTGATTACCAATAAACACATCCAGGTCACCATCTTGATCTATATCATAAGGAGCAATAACACTTGCATTTTGATACATTTTAGGAAGCTCTTGTGCATTCCAAACGGTATCTTGTTTTGTATAGTATAGATCTAACAGCTTAGCTGATTTGCCGTAAAAATCGGCGCCAGCGGTACCAATAAATAGATCTGCTTGCCCATCGTTATTAAAATCTGAAATAGCCGCAGCAACTTCTTCAGTTGCATTGTCTAAAGGTAGTAGTGAGGGATTGGCTACATACCCTGAATCAGTTTTTGTATAAATCTGTGCATCCTTAAATTTGGAGCTGCCAAAAAAGATATCTTCTGTCCCATCTCCGTTGAGGTCTCCCACGGCTACTGCTGGCCCTCGGTCTGATACCATGTAAGGAATTAATTTTTGCCTGTTAAAATCTAAGTAGTCATCTTCGATGTGGGTAAAATTAATACCAAGATTATTTTCAACTTTTTCGAACAGCAGATCTCCCTTATTACTAAGCTTGCTATAATTAAAAGGGATAGGGTTTTCAGGGCTAATAGTTAAGGTTTGATTACTTTGGATGGCGGTCAGTTTCTGTGATGTATTATCTGGCCAAACTACCAGCAAAGAATCTATAGTTGATACTTTAGTACCATATCCAAAATGAATGATAGGCTCCGACGAAGCTTGAAATCCTCTTACTGGGTATAATTCCTTTGATTGTAGAATGCCTTGATGATAGGATAGCACTTTGGTGCCAATCCCGAATGAGTTAGGCTTTTTATACTTAAATTTTAGTTTGAGATAATTCCCTTTATCATTCGTTGTATTGACATATAGGGTAGGGCTTGCATTTAAGTTATTTGTCACAATATCTAGGTCACCATCATTATCTAAATCTGCTATAGCACTAGCTCCAGAAGCTAGGGTTTCATTTGTAATCCAATCTTTGGATACATTCTGAAATTTAAGATCTTCACCGCCTTTAAACATATAGTTGGCTGTTAAACCAGAAGGCATTAAATCCAACGCTTTTTGATCTACAATCTTAGTCGTACTTATAGTGTTTTGTATTTGCTCACTACTCACAAAATTGATGTAGTCCAGATTATTAGGGCGTTTAGGAATCCCATTAGCTACAAATAAATCTTGTTTCCCATCATGATCATAATCTGCAAACAAAGCGCTCCAACTCCAATCGGTTGCAGCAATGCCACTAGTTAAAGCGGTTTCAGCATAATTACCACTATGTTGGTTTACATATAGCATATTACGTGTGAACTGGTAATGATATCCGTAGCGTCCAGTACGTAAGCGTTGTACTTGAAGATTGTCATCTCCTTCAGAAGATTTTAGTACTTTTTCATCTTCAGGAAGCATATCTAAAGAAATCATATCTGGCCAACCATCATTATTTATATCTGCTACGTCATTGCCCATAGAAAATCTAGAAGTGTGCCCAAAGTGCTCTTTTAAGCTTTCGTGAAAACGCACCACACCTAGACTGTCTTTTCCCTGATTGAGGTAATAATAGTCATCTTCGTGAAAATCATTACCAATATAGAGATCAGGCCACCCATCATTATTAAAATCGGAAACTGATATGCCTAATCCGTAACTATTTATTCCACCAAAAATACCTGCCTCTTCACTTACATCTGTAAACGTATTTCCATCATTGCGCAGCAGCTTATCCCCAGTTTCAAAGACACGTTCATTGCGTAGAGATGCATTGCCAAAGGAATTTTGAGTATGAACAGCATGATTGAGTAAATAAATATCTAGGTCACCATCCTTATCATAATCTAAAAATGCTGCGTTGGAGCTATAGGAGTCATAATCTAGACCATATTTACCTGCACTTTCTGTAAAGGTATTATCTCCATTATTTATAAAAAGTTCATTGTAGCCATCAAATCCATTAATCCCTACAACCGCACAAACATATATATCAAGTAAGCCATCACCATTAATATCTCCCATTATAGCACCAGAGTTCCAGGTACTATTGCCAGCTACACCAGCTGTTGCTGTAATATCTTCAAATTGTAAATTGCCTTTATTGAGATATAGTTTATTTTTTACCTGATTTCCTGAAAAATAAATATCTGGAAGTTTATCACCATTGATATCACCAACAGCGACGCCTCCACCATTATAAAAATAGAGATAGTCAATGATATTAAGATCGTCACTTTCTGTTAATGTGTTTTGAAATGCAATCCCAGTTTGTTCTGGAGTTGGATTTTCAAATCGCAAGTTGTTACTATCACAGCTTGTTAAAGCAATAAGACCAAAAAATGTAAAGAGGTAAAGTCTATTTATATTAGTAAGCATAGACCTTGGGTTTTTGGTTGTTAATAGCCACAATCACAAAGGTATTTCCAGCTTTATCATCAAAGGTCGCTAGATGCTTAATTTCATCTCTTATTGCAAAGCCACTCGTAGTATAGTTTTGCCAATCAAAATTTCCTGAACCATCGCCTAATAGTACACTTCCTTGGCTTGCGTCTAGTTGAGAGTACTGCGGCTTCAGCTCAAAATTATTTCCGCCCATTATCAAATCAAGATTACCGTCATTATTAATATCTGTGCAAGCTATGCCACAAATACAGGAAAGTTGGGTTTGAGCTGGCAAAGGTTTAATTGTAAATATACCGTCCCCTTCATTAATAGCCACAACACTTTTTGCTATTGCTACTTGTTTAATTATGGCATTGTTTATAGCTTCTTCTGAGAATAGCTCGTCTATGGAGCGGCTAGCATAGTCTGAGGCTTTAAGATTTTCCTTTTTTAAAGAGACAATTTGTGCTGTTAACTCCTTCTTTTGATGTAGTGGGTAATCCTTGCCATTTTCGGTAATAGTATTAATTTGTTCTATAGTACCATTGCCATCAAAGTCATTTATATATAATTTCAGAGGGCTTTTTTCGCTAGGAGCATAATGCAAATTGGTACCTTCATTGCCAATAATAAGATCTTGATCACCGTCATTGTCCAAATCTGCACTTGCAATTGTATTCCACCAGCCATCTAGATTGTCTAATGAAGTTTTCATAGGAGATAAGCGTCTACCATTGTTTCTATAAAACCGCACTGTACCCCACTCAGAGGTAGTTATTAGGTCTTTTTTGCCATCATTATTTATATCTTCCCAAATTGCGTGTGTAATCATGCCGGCATTTTTAGTGGCATATGCCAGTTTCTCCGTGGCATTTGTAAAAGTACCATCTCCTAGATTTTCAAGAAATAAATGTTCTGGATTTACACCGTAAATACCAACTACAGATCTGGAACCGATAAATACATCTATATCACCATCTGCATCAAAATCGTAAGGTGCAACCACTGACATATTATGAAATGCCGAGGGCAGTGATTTAGCTGTTTTGGAAAATACCCCTTTGCCATTATTCATATAGAGTCTTGGTATATAGCTAGTCTTATCATTGATCTGATTACCCCCAGTTGCTACTAAAAGATCAAGATCTCCATCTCCATCTGCATCAAAAAAAGCAGCTGCAGTATCTTCATAAAATGCATCATCCTTAAGACTCTGTTGAATTTTTGGATTTAAGAATCCTTGTCTAGAATGGGTATAAATAATTCCTGCTTGGTCTTTTGCACCACCTATAAAAACATCTTCACTACCATCACCATTTACATCACCTATGGCTAGTGCCGGACCTTCTTGAGATAATTGTTTTGCAATAAGGCCTTCAAAATCAAAATCGCTATGCTCATTTTCTATGTGGGCTTCACTTTTACTTTGGATTTCCGTAAGCAGTGTTGGACGTTCTTTTATTTTAGGTAGGGTATAGGTAATAGTTGCGTCTGCATGACTTAATGCTAATGTTTGATTACTAGAGATCGCTTTGACCGTCTGTGTTTTATTATCAGGCCAAATAACGCGAAGGGAATCAATAGCAGCTATATCGCCCAAGCCTATCGTAAACCCATACTCCATAGAACTCTGAAAACCACGAGAAGGGATGTGCTCATAATAAAATTGTTTAGCACCTGCAAACAACCGTACCGATGCTCCTACAGCAAAGGCATTTTGAGGAGTTCCCTCAAGTTTTATTTTAAGATAGTTTGGTTTGAGTTGCTCCTGGGTATTATTGCGATATAGGAAGGCTTCCATATTTACATTATTAACCACCAGGTCAAGATCACCGTCATTGTCCAAGTCCCCGTAGGCAGCACCATTGGATCGACTAGGTAGTCCGAGCCCCCATTCTTCAGCTTTATTAGCAAAGGTAATGTCTCCAGTATTGCGGAAGGCATAATTAGGAAGCGGCGTGATAGGCATTTGCTCAATTATTGAGTCTTTGGCAATCAATTGCCCAGTTTTTATACTCTTACCTATTTGGTCTGCATAAAAATCAATAAAATCTAAGTCGGTAAGGTCGTGGTTAATTCCATTTGTGATGTATATGTCACGATATCCATCATTATCCATATCAAATAATAGCCCGGCCCAACTCCAGTCTGTTGCTTCTACACCTGCACTATACGCAACTTCAGAAAAAGTGCCATTGCCATTGTTAAGCTGCAGTGTATTTTGAATAAACTGCTGATAAAAATCGTTGCGTTGTTTTCGTTTATAGACATTATATCCATCAAATTCCATTACAGCTTTTACGCGTTCTTCTTTTTCTGGAAGCATATCGGTAATAAAAATATCTTGAAGCCCATCGTTATTGATGTCAGATATGTCTACGCCCATAGCCGATAAGGAAAGATGGGAGGTGTAATCTTTTATACTTTCGCGAAAGCTTCCGTCTCCATTATTGATATAGAGATAATCATGTTCAAAGAAGTCGTTGGATACATAAATGTCTGGCCACAGATCATTATTGATATCGGTCACAACAACGCCAAGTCCAAAGCCTATTAAGGACCCATAAATGCCGGCCTCGTTACTTACATTATTAAAGGTGTCACCATCATTTCGCATAAGCAAATCACCCATGCCTCTATGCTTCTTTTCTATATTAAGCCAGTTCTCTGCTCGTTTTTCGCGTTGTCCTTCGTTACCCAGACCGCTTACGGGAATATTACTATTATTTAATATATAGGCGTCTAGGTCACCATCTTTATCATAGTCAAAAAAGGTAGCGTGTGTTGAAAAACCTGTCTCAGCGAGATTATATGCTTGTGCCTTTTCTGAAAAAGTAAGGTCTCCATTGTTTATATAAAGCTCGTTGTTTGAATTTTGTCCTTCTTGATTGCCAGAATTGCTTACATATATGTCCAGAAAGCCATCAGCATTAATATCGGCCATCGCTACGCCCGTAGACCAGGGTTTATCACCAACAACTCCTGCTTGCTCGCTTATATCTTCAAATTTTAGATCACCTTTATTCAGGAATAGTTTATTAGGTCCCAGGTTGGCACTAAGAAATACATCTGCGAGCCCATCATTGTTTATATCTCCTATAGCTACACCGCCTCCATTGTAAAAATTTCGGAAATCAAAAATGTTAAAGTCATGACTGTTCTGAACCTTGTTATTGAATAATAAGCCACTTTCTTCTGGGTTTAAAAGTGTGAAAAGCGTATTTTTAGTTGCAGTCTTTTTAGATTTATCCTCGTGCGGGTCTTTATCACAACTCGAATGACATAAGGTAAGACCTATCAGTAAATAGAGTATGTTTTTTTGCGTAATGCCCATTAGTTTAATTTTCTACTTTTTTGAGTAAAATGGCGGTGTCATTATTGCGACCTACAATGTAATGAGTTGCACCGTTTATTTCTAGTTTTTCAATGCTTCTGGCGTTGCCAGTTATATTTAAATTTTGATTAGGAGTATTTATAAAATTGCCCTTTTGGTCGTTTAATAATATTAATCCTTTTAAAGCATCAAGTCGGCCTAATTGTGTGCTTATTTCGGTTATGTTGCCAACAATGAACGCATCTTGAAATCCATCTGAATTGAAGTCGTCTAATTCTATATCAAAGATAGCCGAAGCCTGTGCCATAAAAGGTAAGTTTTTCTTTATAAATGTATTATTTCCTGTATTTTCAAAATAGCAAGAAGAGAGTTCAAAAGCTTGTTTGGTCATTGCACTTTTTAATGCCTTTTCTGTGAAAAGGTCTGCCACCCGAGCTTCTGCGAAATCATGATAGGATAAGAATTTCTTATTAATTATAGGTAGTTGTTTTGCTAGCTCATCTTTAGTTGCTATAGTCGTCTCTTTACCGTTGTAAAAATAAGTTACTATAGGATCAATCTTGCCATTATTGTCAAAATCTGCTCTATATAATGTAATAGGCTCTTCTTTTGAAGCTCTTAGCCTAGTATTGAGTCCCCAATTACCAGCAATTATGTCTAAGTCACCATCATTGTCAAAATCTGCTGCTTTTAAAGAATTCCACCAACCATGTGTGTGTTCTAGTGAGTTTATCTTTAGGGGTTTAAGTTCTTTGCCATTGTTTAGAAATATGGAAATGGGCAGCCAGTGCCCTGCGACTATGGCATCTTGAAATCCATTGCCATCAAAATCAACCCAATTAATTGAAGTTACATTACCTAGGGCACTAAATTCTGGAGCATAGGTCTTGGTAATGTTAGTAAAGTTTCCAAGGCCATCATTTGCAAAGAGATATTGCTGAGGAGATTTGCCGAATTCTTGTGGTACTACATTGGCAGTGATGCAAATATCTTGATTACCGTCGTTGTCAAGATCTACTGCGGTTATAGAAGAGGCGTTTATAGCAAGATCTGTAAAGGTTTGGTTCTGATAGACGAAACCATTTTCGGTATTGATATATAGCCTAGGGCGTAATTGGGTTCCAGAGTTGAATTCATTACCACCACTTACAATGATGAGGTCATTTTTTTTGTCGTTGTTTACATCTACAACTAGTGTAGTAATATCTTCGTGTAGTCTTGTTTTTAATGAGTCTGATAATTTAGAAGGTGAAAAGCCAGCCTTTTCTTGATGCCAAAGTATAGTTTCTTTTGTCTTGGATCCTGGGATAATAAGATCATCAATCCCATCATTGTTAAGATCACCTACTGTTAATTGTGCTCCAAGATTAGTACTCGCATAGGGAACGAGTGGAGAGCGATCAAATTCTAAGGATAATTCATCTTTGTGCGTGAATATTGGATTGCTAGCAACTTCAACTAAATAAATATTAGTTTCCATTTTGCCAGGTTGTTGTGGTGTAGTTGAGTTTTTGGCGTAAAGGGTAATTTTTTGATTTGGCGTTAGAGCTTTAAGCGTTTGTTCTTGGCCACCGGGCCATACTACTTTTAGTGAATCAATTTTTTGAGAATTTCCTAAGCCTATATGGAGGGTAGGTGATACTGCTGAAAGGAAACCTCGAGTAGTGTAGTTTTCGTATAATTGAATGTCATTATTTGTATAAATAGACACTTTTGCGCCTATTCCGAAAGTGTTGCTCTTTGAACCTTTAAATTCAATTTGAAGATAATTATTCGAGGATATTGCATTAGACATATTTTCAAGCAAGGTTGCTGGTGAATTTATATT
>CAZDFA010000060.1:0-14509 GCA_964504555.1 uncultured Flavobacteriaceae bacterium
AACGACTGATATAGAATAACTAAACCACCTATTATCTAAAAAAATTAATTATGAAATCTATTGCCATCATTGTGTTTGCACTATTTTCATCTGTGCTAGTGTCTCAAGTAACCGATTTGATCACTAGTGGTCTAATAGATCCTTTTGACGTTGTTGTAGAAGGAAATACAGCCTATATTGTTGAATTTAATGGAAACACCATATCAAGTCTCGCATTAGACAATCCTGATGCTTCCCTTCAAGATGTAGTTAGTAATATTACACTGCCTACTACTTTACTTTTTGATGATGACGACGTCTATATTGCTCAGGTAACAGGAATTATAACTAGAAGAGATGCTTCTGATTTAGTTTCGAATCAAACTACAATTACAACTGGACTCACAACACCAGTCTCTCTAATACGATTTGAGAATTTTCTGTATTTCTCAGAATTTCAAGGCAATCGTATTGGTAGGATTGATCTCGAAAATGGCAATACCGTAGAAACTGTGATACCGGGTTTGAGCTTTCCCGAACAAATGGTTTTAATAGAAGATCAGGTCTATGTAAATATTTCGGGAACGGGTTCTATAGGCCGTTTTACAATCACTGATCCAAACCCTCAAATAGAAATAGTGGCCAATGGTTTTAATACTCCTGCAGGAATTGTAGCTATAGGTGAAGATATCTTTATCACCGAATTTGTGACTAATGGTGAAATTTTTAATATAGATGTAAGTGAAAGTTCAGCAACTACCACATCATTAGTTGGAGGACTTAATAATCCCTTTGGTATTGCCACTTTTGAAAACTCACTAATTTTTGTGCAAAACGGCAATAACCGTTTAAGTAGGTATGATGGTGACTTGTTATCTATAAATGAAACTCGCTTAACGCGAAATGATATTCTCATATATCCAAATCCGACGCGAGGAAATGTTACAATTACTAGTAAAAATGACATAGCAACTATTAACACAATTACCCTTTATGATGCCGCCGGTCAAGAAGTGCGTCAAATTAATTTAGAAGCAAGTCCAGTTTCAGAGATTGCGTTAGGAGTCAATTTAAAAGCTGGTTTCTATATTGCTGCAATACAAACTACTGCTGGTACTACTTTTCGGAAAATTGTGGTGGAATAATTTTGATTAATTTTCCATTATCTGATGGACAAGTTATTTCAGGCGTTAGTTACATCTTTTCATGACATTAATTAGGTAATTGCTCTAAGTCTTCAAGGCATAGCCCAACAAGAGTTAGCAAACAAAAAGATAAAATCATAAATTAAAATATTTCCTCCCCAGAGCACGTCAGGAGTTTTTAGAACTACTGGCCTTGGTGAAGATCGTATTTTAAGAACAGAAATTCTTGAACTTACGGGTAAAAAAGTGGTCGCAATAGATCACTCTCGAGAAATAGTAGCAGCAGGAGACAGTACTTGCTCTAAATATAAGTAGTGGCAGGTATTTAGCTTCTATTATTACAGGCAAGCAAGTTGTAATGAGACAAATATTTGCAGGAAGGAGTTATTATATAAACTACAGAAGTTTGTTTCTTGGTTTACATATTATAGACCCAATTTGCAGGATTTAGGCGTTTGGTATTTTTAAATACTAGAAATTTCAACACTGTTCTTCCAGAAAAAGGATCTTGCGCGATTTCGCCCAAAGCTTGCTTAGTAGCCACAAAATCTCCTTTTTTGACACGAAGATTTTTAATATTCTGATAGGCGGTAATGTAATTACCATGCCGTATAGTCACAATATTCCTATCATTACCTGATAGTAATTGTATAGCGAGAACTTCTCCTTTAAATGCGGCTCTAGCAATCCCATTGGCCGTTGTTTCAATATCTACTCCATTGTTGTTTAAAGTGATATTTGGCAGGGTAGGATGTCTTGATTTTCCAAAACTTTGAATAACCCGACCGCGTTCTACAGGCCAGATTAATCTTCCTTTATTGGATTCAAAATTGGCAGCGAGCGTTTTTTCTTCTGGAGTTAATGCAAAAGCCCTTGCACTGCCTTTGGAACTTGTATTTTCTTTCTTGGCATTATTTGCCGCAATTGCAGCAGCTACTAGTCGGTCAATTTCCTTATCAATGCGATTCTGCTCGCGTTGTTTAGTACGTATTTGAGCGGCATATTTACCTTCTTGCTTTCTAATAGTAGCTAACAAAGCTTCTTGCTCTTTTTTGGCTTTATCTAATTGCGTCTTTTCTTTTCTATTTTCGACAATGAGTTGCTCTTTGTCTTCTCGCTGCACCAGTAATTTTTTATTTAACTCTTGTAATAGCAGCGTGCGTTCCTTGAGTTGTTCTCCTTGTTTTTTTCTATAATTGGCATATTGCTTTATATATTGTATGCGCTTATATGCCTGGGTAAAACTTTCGCTCGATAGTAAAAACATAACCTTATTTTGACCATCCTTGTTTTTGTAAGATTTTCTGATCATCGCCGCATAGTCTTCTTTAAGTAGGGTTATTTCATCTCGCAGATTCCCTATTTTGTTGAGGTTGTCTTCTATTTCGCGTGTCAACGTATTTGCTTGTTTATTAGTAAGAGCTATTACCTGAGAACGTAATCGTATTTGATCATCCAAGTCTCTGGCTTCATTTAGGGCAGATTGTGCCTCTTTTTTGGTGTTACTGCGCAACCTCTGGAGTTGATTAAGCTCCTCTATAAGTGCTGCTCGTTGTTGTTCTAAAGCCTTTTGGGAGTTCTGGGAAAAGCTATTTAATCCTAAACCTAATACTAGGATAAAACATAAATTCTTAAAGCTATGTATATCAATCATTAAAGATCTATAGGCTTATAACCACTTGGGATTTTAAAAGAGAAATTTAGGCTTTTATTGAGTTCAATATTTTTAAAATCTATATCAATTGTTGTTTTGTCATTCGGTTCATTGACTTCAATTAATAGATTTTCAGGTAATGTATTCTGGTTTACCTCTTGAAAACTGTTATAGGTAACGTCTAGACTAAGATTATCCTTTGGTTGCCGTACACGCTGCTTGCTTAGGTTATAGGTCTCAGGATTTATAAAAAAGAAAAGTTCCAAAATATCCAATTGCTTTTTAGGAGTGAGGACATAGGTGTTATCTTCATTAGCAACATCGTACTTCCCTTTGCGTAAATCGAATACTGTTTCACCTAATAAAAGGCGTTGCAGTTGCTCAAAATTCATATCCACTCCAAAGTACTCACTTAATAGCGAGAAATCTCCCTCAAAATATGTGCGCTTCACTTTTTCATAATATGCAACTCGGTCTGGTGTTACCATGGCTTTAGCCACAGGGAAGCCAAGAAAAGAAGCATTCATCCAGATCGTTTTATCTTTTTCCATTCTTAGTGTTACAGAAACAGACTGCCTATTTTTTTTGTCTTCATATCGTATACGCAATCTTGATGAAAGGGTATTGAATGAAGGCGTGCTGGCATAATATTGATTGATTAATTGCGAGGTAGCTAGATCTTCTACATTTCCAGAACCTGACACGCCACGAGTTCCTTTACAACCAATTAAAGACATCCCGATTAGAATAAAAAAAGCCCATTTGTACATTATCCTCGTGATTTTAAAGATTTGGAACGTTGCAAATACTTATTGTAATTGGAAGTGTCTCCTTTTGCTTTATAAACGGCTGCCCAAACAGCATAGTATTGTGCTTCTAGTTTATTATTTTCTATGATATAGTCAATACCTAACTCTAAAGATTCAATGGCGTTGTCATTTTGTCCTAAACCTAAAAAGGCCAGAGCTTGGTCTAAATACAATTGCGGCTGAGAAGGGAACAATTCCAAAGCATTGGATGTGGTTTTTAAAGCTCCTTCTTGATCTTGTGCTTCCAATTGGGCTTTAGTTACTTTGGTAATCAATTCTAGATTCTCAGGGTCTGCAGCTAAGGCCTTTTCTAAAAATTTAAGACTGCTATCATTTTTAGTAGTATTTGTAGCAGTTACTTCTATTTTCTTTTTTTGATTGTAATAGTCAGAAATCATTCGGTACAGCGAACTTGTTTGTCCATTAGCCTGAATTGCGGAAACACTATTTTCAAAACCTTCTTGATAACTAGGATTGTCTTTGGCAAGAGCGATATAGTCCTTTAGAAAAGTACGTTTTACAGTTGTTGGAATAGTAGCTTCTCGGAGCCCCAATTGCATTGAAGTTATAGCTTCCTCAATTCGCTCAGATTGTAAATATTGTTTGTAACTCGCTATCTCAATTAACGGATTGGTTTTATCCATTTTTTCTAAACTTTGGACAACAAGAACAGCTTTATCATTAGCCTCTTCTTCCAGATAGATGTAAATTAATTGTTCAAGGTCAGTAATGGTAGCGGTATTGGATGCCAGTTTCCCTTCCAATCTTCTTCGTTTTAAAGCTTCACCAGTCTTACCTCTATAGGCTCTTCGGCGTAACAAATCACGAGCAGGATCACTACCTTTTTCTTGATCTATGACGTCTAATAAGTCTAGTCCTTTTTCAAGGTCTTTATTTGCTATATATACCCGTGCTAATCCTTCGCGTTTATCAGATTCTATGGCGGCCAAACGCAGTCCGGTTGTAATGGCATTATCATATTCCTTCGCTTGTTCATAATTATCAAACAAAGCCTGTAAAACATCAGCTTGGTTGGCATCAAAATCCAAAGCTTTAGTAAAACTAACTGCTGCCTCGTTATAATTTTTAAGGGCAAATTCATTCTTCCCTTTTTCGAAATATAAAATTCCTTTTTGTGGCTCAAGCACTATACACTCCTCAAGAGCAGTGATTGCCCGCTCATAATTTTCGATGCCCTTTTGTTTTAGTGCTTCAAAAAATAATTCAGAAAACTCATCTGACACATCACCAAGATCATCTACATTTTCATCGGCAAAGGGAGTAATATCCTCTTGTGCGATTATATGCTTTCGTGAAAGCATACTCACCAATACTACCAAACAGATTATTAAATTCGATTTTTTCACTATTTCTCTAAAACGGTATAATCTCCTAAACTTACTTTAGTAAAGGATCCATTATAAGATACAAAATTACCAATCATGGCTTCATCTAACTGCGCATTTTTAATATGACTCTGCTGTTGGATAAGGCTATTTGTAATGGTACTATTCTCAATCTTTGTGCCAGCACCAACTGATACATAAGGGCCGATAGTGACGTTATTTAAAACGGCTCCATTGCCTACAAAGCAAGGTGGTATGATGCTGGCATTTTCTAATACTGCAGTTGGCGATACTAACTCTTCACCATCATCGTGAAGGAATTGAAGCATTTTTCCGTTAGTTTGAACAGTTACAGTCTTGTTGCCGCAATCCATCCATTCATCTACTGTACCCGTTTTAAAAATACGCCCTGCTGCCATCATTTTCTTGATTCCATCATTAATTTGGTACTCTCCACCATTCATAATATTATCGCGCAGCACCTCTTCTAGTTTCTCTTTAAGAACGCTTACATCCTTAAAATAATATATACCTATCACGGCTTGGTCTGAGACAAAAGAATATGGCTTTTCTACCAACTCAATAATTTCTTGTCTTTCATTGAGCTTAACTACGCCATAAGCCTCTGGATTAGCTACTTTTTTAGTCCAAATTACACTATCGGCATTTGGATCGAGATCAAATTGGGCGCGTATCAGCGTATCTGCATAGGCGATTACGGCTGGACCAGATAGGGAAGGTCCTGCACACATAATAGCATGTCCCGTTCCTAAGGGTTTGTCTTGCCTGTAAATACTGGCTTTTGCCCCTAGACCTTGTGCTAATTCTTTTAGACTTGTCTCTACCTTCTCATCAAACCAGGCAGGATCTCCAATGACAAAAGCTACTTCTTCTATTGGTTGTTTTAGTACTTTGGCAATATCCTTGACCAAACGATGCACAATGGGTTGTCCTGCTACCGGAATGAGTGGTTTGGGAACAGTTAAACTATGTGGTCTTAAGCGACTGCCGCGACCAGCCATGGGGACTATTATTTTCATCTTCTTATTACATCCACAAAGGTGGATATTTTTTAAAATTCATAACTATCATTTTCAATCAAACTCCTGCCTCTTTCTATTTGCACTAAAGTTAAAAAGACTCCCACTTTCTTAGAATTTAATGAATACCTGTGCTACCAAAACCACCTGAACCGCGTTTTGTTTCGGTTAAGGCATCAACCTCTTCCCAAACGGCCTGCTCGTGTTTGGCTATGACCATTTGCGCAATGCGCTCACCATTTTCAATGGTAAATGCATCATTGGATAAATTTACAAGAATTACGCCAACTTCTCCGCGATAATCGGCATCTATAGTTCCTGGAGCGTTTAATACAGTAATACCTTTTTTAGCAGCAAGGCCGCTTCTAGGTCGTACTTGCGCTTCTACTCCAATAGGTAATTCTATAAAAAGCCCTGTTGGCACTATAGCACGTTCCAGAGGGTTTAAAGTTATTACTTCGCCAATATTTGCTCGTAAATCCATACCAGCGCTCGCAATAGTTTCATAATGCGGTAACTTATGAGTGCTTTTGTTAATGACTTTTATCTTCATACTAAGTTCATATTCACATATGCGAAAATAAGAATGTCCTTGCAATAGATCATCGCTAAGTAATAGTAAAAGATCCCTAAAGTCCAGAAATGCAAAATCCCAAGCCCTCTGAGGAGCTTGGGATTTTAACTCAAACCAAAATATAGTGAAGAAAGTTCTATAAATTTATGTTCAACCCTCATCTAGGAGGTCATCCCCGATAATAGTTTACATTTTTCAAATAAGGATAATTGATATGTAAAAGATGAGCATCCCTATGCAGTAGGGTTGAACCACAAGATTACAACCTCTGTATATAGTCAGATAAATTTGTGAGAATTAATTATTCAAAGCCTCAGCACCTCCAACGATCTCTAGAATTTCATTGGTAATAGCTGCTTGTCTCGCCTTATTGTACTGCAGTTTAAGTGCATCCCTGAGCTCAGTTGCGTTGTCAGTAGCTTTATGCATCGCAGTCATACGTGCACCGTGCTCGCTTGCCACGGAGTCTCTAATTGCCTTAAATAATTGCGTCTTTAATGCCTTTGGGATAAGACCAGAAACGATTTCTGCTTTCGAAGGCTCAAAAATATAGTCTGCTGAAGATGCTTGTCCTTCTTCAACAGGAAGAATCGGCAAAAACTGTTCTGTCATTACCAGTTGAGTTCCGGCATTTTTAAATTTGTTATAGACAATATCAATACGATCAAATTCTTCGGCTTCAAATCGATTCATTAAATCTTGTGCAATTGCCGCTACATTTTCAAAAGATAAGTCATCAAAAATACTATTGTGACTGGCAACCACATTGTCCCCTTTACTCAATATATCATTGACTTTTTTACCAATAGTCACATAACTTACTTCTTGATTGGTATATTTGTCAATAGCTAAAAGCTTGGCCTCTTTTATAATATTGGAATTAAACGCTCCAGCAAGACCTCGATTGGATGAAATTGCAACTACAAGTACTTTTTTAATCTCACGGTTTTCAGCAAATGTACTCCCTGCACCAGCTTCTAATGTGGCGCTTAAATTTTGTAATAACTCAGTAAGCTTATCGGCATAAGGTCTCATTGCCGTAATGGCATCTTGAGCCTTTTTCAACTTAGCAGCAGATACCATTTTCATAGCACTCGTAATCTGCATCGTTGATGAAACCGATGAAATTCTATTTCGTATTTCTTTCAGATTTGCCATCTGCCTTACTGTTCAGGTTTAACTTGTTTTAGTTTTCGCGCAAGCCAATTAACTATAATTTGCTGCCAAATCCTTAGCAACTTTTGTAAGTGTATCAATTACCTCATCTGTCAATTTCCCAGACTTTAATGTATCTAAAACACCACGATGCTTCGCATTTAAAACTTCAATATATTCTGCTTCAAAAGTCTTAATCTTTTCTACAGGAACTTCTCTCAATAGATTTTTAGAACCTGCATAAATAATTGCCACTTGATCTTCTACCGTAAATGGATCGTTTTGCGCCTGCTTCAAAATCTCCACGTTACGCTTTCCTTTTTCAATAACATTCAAAGTTGCCGCATCTAGGTCTGAACCAAATTTAGCGAAAGCTTCCAATTCACGGAATTGTGCTTGATCCAGCTTTAAGGTACCTGCTACTTTTTTCATGGATTTAATCTGAGCCGAACCTCCCACACGAGATACCGAAATACCCACATTAATTGCTGGACGAACACCAGAGTTAAACAAGTCTGACTCCAAGAAAATCTGACCATCTGTAATAGAAATTACATTTGTAGGAATATATGCTGATACATCACCTGCTTGTGTTTCAATAATTGGCAATGCCGTCAATGAACCTCCTCCTTTCACCAAAGGTTTTAAGCTTTCTGGAAGGTCATTCATATCCTTCGAAATATCATCATCTGCAATCACTTTTGCAGCCCGTTCTAATAGCCTAGAGTGTAAGTAAAACACATCTCCAGGATATGCCTCACGTCCTGGTGGACGACGTAATAATAAAGAAACCTCACGGTAAGCAACTGCTTGCTTTGACAAATCATCATAGATAATTAAAGCAGGACGTCCTGTATCTCTAAAGTACTCTCCAATTGCAGCTCCAGCAAATGGGGCATATACCTGCATTGGTGCAGGATCAGAAGCATTTGCAGCAACAATAGTTGTATACGCTAAGGCACCTTTATCTTCTAATACTTTGGCAATATTAGCTACTGTAGATGCTTTTTGACCCACAGCAACATAAATACAGTACACAGGCTCGCCAGCATCATAAAATTCTTTTTGATTTAGGATGGTATCTATACAAACCGTAGTTTTTCCTGTTTGACGATCGCCAATGACCAACTCACGCTGTCCTCTACCAACGGGAATCATAGCATCTATAGACTTGATACCTGTTTGTAATGGCTCATTTACTGGTTGACGAAAAATTACTCCAGGAGCTTTACGCTCTAATGGCATTTCATAAGTATCTCCAGCGATAGAACCTTTACCATCTATAGGTTCACCCAGTGTGTTAACCACACGCCCTACAATACCTTCACCTACATTAATGGAAGCAATACGCTGGGTACGTTTTACTGTAGCTCCTTCACTAATTTCTTTAGAAGCTCCTAATAATACCACCCCAACATTATCTTCCTCAAGGTTAAGAACGATACCTTCTAAGCCATTTTCAAACTCTACAAGTTCTCCATATTGTGCATTAGACAGTCCGTAAACTCTGGCAATACCATCACCCACGGTTAATACTGTTCCTATTTCATCTAATGAAGCCGATGCTTCAAAACCTGAAAGTTGCTTCTTTAATATTGCTGAAACTTCTGCTGGTTTTACTGCTGCCATTTTATATTTAAATTGTCCGCGTTCACAATTGACTTATCGCCAAATAGGAAAGCGTATTTATAGACTATTACTAAATTCTCGTTTTAATTTGGTCAATTGATTTGCAATACTGGCGTTGTATTGTAAATCACCAACTCTTAAGATGAAACCACCTATAATGCCTTCATCAATTTTATTTTCAATACTTACATTACTGCTTCCTGTAAGCTCTTTTACTTTTGCTAGCACTTTATTTTCGAGTGCCTTAGTTAAAGGCACTGCACTGGTAACCTGAGCGGTTTGGACACCTTGACTACTTTTATAAAGTGCATTATACTTTTCTGCTACGGCACTTAAAAGTTCTGAGCGTTTGTTTGCAACTAGAATTGCAATTAATTCACTCGTATGGGTGTTTGCACTTTTGAAAACTTCGGTTAAAATTGCTTTTTTATCTTCTCCTTTTACCACAGGACTTTGCAATAATAATCTGAGTTCTTTACTGTTTGCAAGTGTACCCAAAACATCTTCCATATCACCCAATACTGCCTTTTCTTGACCATTGGCGGTGGCAAGTTCAAGGAGTGCTTTTGCGTATCGTATTGCTGCTCTACTCATTATTAATTTAGGGTTGCTTCACCAATCATTTTATCAACCAGCTTCAACTGTTTGTCTTTATCAGAAAGTTCAGTTTTAACCACTTTTTCTGCGATATCAACTGATAATGCAGCCACTTGGCTCTTAAGATCTGCTATTGCACTTTTACGTTCTGCATCTATTGCAGACTGTGCATTGGCTATTAGTTTATTAGCTTCTTCCTGAGCTTCACCTTTAGCATCTGCAATAATCTTAGCCTTGAGCTCACGAGCTTCCTTCATCATCGTCTCACGCTCTGCACGAGCTTCTTTTAATAGACGCTCATTATCTGCATTGAGATTTTCCATCTCCTTTTTGGCGTTTTCTGCCGCATCTAAAGCGCCTTGAATCCCCTCTTCACGCTCATTGAGTGCATTGAGAATAGGTTTCCAAGCAAACTTGATCATTAAGAAAATAAGCACAAGAAATAATAGTGTTTGCTTTACAAACAGATCTAAAGAAAAATTTTCTAATAATTGTTCCATACTAAGTTGTTATGAATAACTATTGAATTAAAACCATTTTCCTGCAACCAACCGTTACAGGAAAATGGTATTGCTTTACGATTTTCCAAGGAAAATTGCCGCGAATGCTAGCCCTTCCAAAAGTGCAGCGATAATAATCATCGCAGTCTGGATTTTTCCAGACGCTTCTGGTTGACGCGCGATTCCTTCCATGGCACCTCTACCGATTTGACCTAGACCAATACCAGCACCGATTACAATTAAACCAGCACCTACAAGCATAGGAACTACAGTTGGAGTTTCTTGAAGAAGAATTGCTAAAGACATAATTTAAAGTATATAGTTAAACAAATAAATTTTTAATTAATGATGTTCCGGTTCTTCTACAGCCATTCCAATAAACAGCGCAGACAACATCGTAAAAATATAGGCTTGTAAAAATGCAACAAGCACCTCAATAAGCGTAATAAATAATGATAATACAAATGATAGAATATTAGAGCCTATGGGTGACATTTGCTCTTGCATATTAATACCTATTGCTATCAAACTCATCACTACAATATGACCTGCCGTAATATTGGCAAACAAACGTACCATAAGTGAGAATGGTTTAATAATCAAGGTACCCGCCAATTCTATGGCTGCTAATAAGGGACGTAATAAATAAGGGACACCTGGCATCCATAATTGGTGGCTCCAAAAATGTCCATTCCCTTTAGCTAAATAAATTACAAGCGTAAATAACGCTAAAGCAGCTGTTATTGCTAATTGTCCAGTAACATTAAACCCAAAGGGCATAAGACCCATTAGGTTTGATATCCAAATAAAGAAAAATACGGTTAATAAATAACCTGTAAACTTTCTGTATTTCGGACCAATGTTTGGCTTTGCGATTTCATCTCTTACGTACAATACCAATGGTTCTAAAACACGTCCAAAACCTTTTGGAATTGCACTTTTCTTATATTGCTTTGCCAAACCTGAAAACCAAAGTAGCATCAATAATCCTAAAACCAAAATGCCAAAAACACTTTTAGTTATAGAAAGATCAATAGGCTTGGTTGCGTTTGTGGGATGATGTTCTTCATCAAAATGTACTTCACTTTCTCCTGCATTAAGCTCATAAATACTTCCGTGTAGACGTACAAAGCGATTTCCTCCTTTTTCTACTATGTGATGTCCTTCATCATCATGGTGAAAGGCAGAAGACATAAAGGCGCTTAATCCATTTTCTCCATATAAAATAACGGGCAACGGAAAACCAACGTGATGTTCTTCTTCGCCTGAGAAATAGGAAAATAAATGAAAATCATGTGTGTCTTTTACGTGGTGCTGAATATACTCGTTAATTTCTTCAGGAGTATTCACCGGATCACCCTGCATGCTTTTACCATCCTTTTTGCCACCTGCCGCCAAAACGGCGATTGAAGTTAAAAAAAGGAGTGACGCGATTGTGTTTTGTAGTACCTTCATTTCCTACTATTAGGCAATTTACGAGCTCTAAATTTCGGCGCAAAGGTATGTATTATTTTCTGACTAAATATCCCCTAATTACCCATTTTTTTCAGTTGTTGTATTCCGTAAAATTTTAGCAATGAAAACAACTTCAAAGATGATTCCTAAAAATAAGGGTATGAGCATATTAGCACTTTGTCTAGATGATAAGGAGATCTCCCCAAATAGAATGCTATGAAATAAGATGGCGTAGATCAAAATCTTTAATAAAACAGAGCCCAGATAAATAAACCCTAGTTGATCCATTTTCTTTACTGCAGAAAACCTCAAAATGAGCAAGCAAAGCAGCAAAGAAAAAGTCCCGTGAAACCAATAATGTGGCAGGATTTCTAGCGCATCACTTTTCTGCAGATAGTTGTGTAATACAGCCACTAGTATCCAGAATATACCAAAATTTATAATAGCCAATGAGTCTCGTTTATAGGCCCTCATTCTTTATTGAACTTATTTACCTGTACAACTACAGCATACATTGCTAAAAATACAGCGAGGATGGTAAGTGTGTTTTCTAAGAAGGTTTTTTCAAATTTTGTATCTAGCCACCTACCTAACCGGTTTCCTAAATAAACAGTAGCTCCAATTTGAAGGCCAAGACCTGAGAAGATGGCCCAACTCCTAAGCGATCTTTTCTTCTTGTTTTTTGCCATCTTTTGTCAGCGTCTTAACGCTATCTCTCATTTCACAAGTGGCATTAAAAATAGCTCCAGGTTCTACAGCCAGTTTGCTTACTGTTACTTCCCCATCAATTTGCGAGCTGGTTTTCAACGATAACAGATTAGTTATGGTTAACTTGCCATTGACTTTACCTTCAATATCGGCATCTTTACAGCTTAATTCACCGTGAACTATTCCGTTTTTACCAATAACAATTTTATTAGAAGTGCTTATGTTTCCTTCTACTTCACCGTCAATCCTGAATCCTCCTTCAGAGTTTATATTACCTACAATTTTAGTACCTTGACTTATTCTATTTTGCTGAGTGCTTAAATCTGGCGTTTTATCTTTTCTATTATCTGAAAACATATTAGGGGGAGTTTTAGTTTTTCTCTTTGACTTTATTTTTCTTTTCCGCTTCCTGTTTCAATTTTTCTATGCGGTTTCTTATAGCCTCTTTACTCTCGTTTTCAACAGTTTTTTGCACGCCCTCTTTCGCTTCACTACTCTCCTCTTTTTTATCTAAGTTCCTATCGCGAGTAAGATATTCCTGGTAATTTTTATGAACCTGAATGAATTTATAATTTTCTGCAGCAATAGTCTGACTTGGTCTTGTAATGCTATATTCTTCCTTAACACGAAGTAGACTTGCCAAGCCATCTGCTTTAAATCTTCTGTCCAAGCCGTGAATAACCACAAAAATTTGATTTTCATCATAGACATCTACCGAAGTTGAAAACTGAATATAGCCTTCTTCTTCAACAATTATTTCATTTAATCTCTCTTTAAAGGTCTGCGCTGCCTCACGTTCTGACGCTAAAAAAGGATAAAGAACTTTCCAGTTTTCGCTGTCATCTTCATTGGCAAATTGCTTAAATCGCAATGCAGGAATTGTTTTAGATAGCAATTGTTGTGCTCGCTTACCCTCCTCACTTCTTGGATAAGTCAGGGCTACAAAATTCACAGCTTTCTCATAGGCATCAAATCCTTCGAATCTTCCTAAAGCTGTGGCTTTAAGCAGTTCAAACTTTGGCAGGTATTCATCACCAAAAAACTGATCAATATACTTCTCAAGGTCATTTAAGAGAGGAACATACTCCTGATTTTCTAGCATCCTATACAAACCTGAATAGATGGCCTCTGGTGAACTGGCATCTTGTTCTAGTTTTACACTGGGGTTTTTAAGTATACTGGCATATCTAGAATCTGGATAATTGGATATAATATCGTTTTTGAAATCGTTCGCCTTCGCGGAAGCGCTCATCGCATTATATGCCTGATATAAATTATACTTTGAAGGTAATATTAGTCTTTCTTCTGGATTAAAGGTCAACAAGGTCTCTAAGCGATCGGCAGTTAACGGATATTCTTTAAATTTCTCCTTGTAAATCAAGCCTAGTTGATAGTAGGCGAGATCGCGCTCTTTGATAATACTATCAACCACAGCCTCGTCCTTAGGTACCGACGCAATAAGATCTTCTAAAGAAAACGCACTTTCTTGTTCTCCTTGTCTGCTGGCAAGAGGAGTAGTTACTCCATCTTTTGAAAAACCTCCTTGTTTAGACGAAAGTCGCCAATTGTCTTCTAAGGCTCTTCGACCCCAACGGCGCTCAAAATCTTGTTTCCCTAAAGCTGCTGCTGCAGTATTGTAAAAATAAAATTGCCCTACTTGGTTGACTCCTCGACCACCTCCGATTGAAGCAGCTGATAAGCTATTCCCATTTCTAGCAGCTATAGTCTGTGATTCTGACAAACCTCCAACCTTAGAATTGCCATTTCTATTATTAAAAAACTCATTATTGCGAATTTCTTCTACTTGAGCGATAGAATCTTTTCTTGCCTTTTCTTTCTGCTCTGCAATATAATTTTCAAAATAGCCTTTTAAGTCTTCTTCAGATAATTTAGTTAATTTAATAATGCTATCATTACG
>CAZDFA010000061.1:0-14490 GCA_964504555.1 uncultured Flavobacteriaceae bacterium
GAATATTACAGATGCCATTGAGTTAAAAATTATTGATTATTAATAACATCTGCCAATTCTCCAGCTTCAATTACGCAGGTAAAGTAATTTTCGGATATCCATTCTACTGTAAACTGTCCTATCACTTCTCCTTCTGCGTTAAAAATGTCGTATGTAACAACACATAAACCTTGGACATCATAATATTCTAGGTTGGATTTACTAGATATTTCTTCCCCAACATTAAAGCTCATCAAACCAAAAGACAGAGTTAAGATTAAAAATAAATTTTTCATTTTTTTTTAGATTTTAAAGTTAAAAAATAGTTTTTCTGTATTTGCATCTTATTAAAGCGCCCTAATGCAAATACAGTTTTGTAGGAATTCCTTTATCTAAAATTATTAATACATAGCATTATTAACTATAATCCAAAAGCTGGACGAGCCTGATTAAAATTTAGACTTAGCTGTAAAAAAGATAATTGATTTATTCTATGCTAGCTAGAGAATACTAAACAACCCCTTTTTATAATTTCCTGATTTAAAGTTAAAAAAAAAAAAACGACACTTTCTTGTTAACATATTTTTAACGTTTTTCTTTTGTGTCAATAGCAATAGTAACTGGCCCATCATTGATTAAAGCTACTTTCATGTTTGCTCCAAATTCTCCTGAGTGTATTGGTTGATTAAGCTTTTGCGAAAGGGATTGTAGAAAATTTTCATATAAGGGTATGGCCAATTCTGGTCTAGCAGCAGTTATAAAGGAGGGTCTATTTCCTTTTTTGGTACTGGCAAATAGCGTAAACTGACTAATCACCAAAACTTCTCCTTCAATATCTTGCAGGGAGAGATTCATAGCTCCCGTTTTATCGCTAAAAACTCGAAGACCTGCAATCTTATTAGTTAACCACACTATGTCATCTTGGGTATCTTCCTTACCAATGCCCAATAGAATAAGATAGCCTTGCCCAATGGTAGCTTTTAGCTTATTTTCAATTGTAACCGATGCTTCACTAACTCGTTGAATAACTACCTTCATAACCTGCTTGCCTTAGCCTTGATTACCAAAAGTGTCCTTACGATATTGGCTGTCATCACCTTCTAAAAGTTGAACATATGATTTATATCTAGACCAGGCTAGCTTATCATTTTCTAATGCCTCCTTAACAGCACATCCTGGCTCGTCCAGATGCAAGCAATTGTTGAACTTACAAGCCGACTTTAATGCGAAAAACTCAGGGAAATAATCGCCTACTTCTTCCCTATCCATATCTACCACACCAAAACCTTTAATTCCTGGCGTATCAATAATTTTAGCTCCAAAAGGCAAGTCATACATCTCTGCAAAAGTTGTAGTATGTTGTCCTTGTCTATGTTGCTCACTAATAGCTTTGGTCTTTATATTTAATGATGAATCAATACTATTGACCAAAGTAGATTTACCCACACCACTATGTCCTGAAAACATATTTACTTTACCTCGCATATAGTCTTTAAGTGTATCAATATTTTTACCTGAAAGTGCAGAAATACCTAAACACTCATAACCTATACTACGATACATATCTGCCAAGTATTTAATTTCAAGAAGTTCGTCTTCTGTATAGGTATCTATTTTATTAAAGAGCAAAATAGCTTTAATATCATAAGCCTCTGCAGTAACCAAAAACCTATCGATAAAAGCGGTAAAGGTTGGTGGATTATTCAGAGTCACCATCAAGAAAACCTGATCAACATTGGCCGCTATAATGTGAGTTTGTTTAGAAAGATTTACAGATTTACGAATAATGTAATTCCTTCTATCTTCAATAGCAGTTATAACTCCAGTTGCTTTATCATTTTTTGTTTCTAATTCAAAAACAACATGATCACCAACAGCAACAGGGTTAGTGCTTTTAATCCCTTTTATTCTAAACTTTCCTTTTATTCTACATTGGTAAAACTGGTCATCGGTTGTTTTTACCAAATACCAACTGCCTGTAGATTTATAGACCACTCCTATCATTGTCACAAAAATAGGCACTTTACCTAAACACCTTGTCTATGACTATTATTTTATTATTTTAGGCTCTACTAATCCAATATTTATACAATTATGAAAAAGTTAATTTTATTATTTCTAGTTACCGGAATAACCTGTGTTACTCATGGACAAACTAGTTTATATGAAAATCCAGATTTTGTTGAAATAGCAAAAAGTCACGAATCTATTGCTATACTTCCGTTTAAAACACAAGTTAGTCTTAGGCCAAAGCAAATGAAAAAACTTGGCGAAGGGGAATTAGAACGACTTGAACAGTCTGAAGGAGAGGCCATCCAAAAGGCAATGTTCTCATGGTTTTTAAAACGCAAAAAGAGAGGTGATCTGCAAAAGATTAATTTACAGGATCCTAAAAAAACAACTGCCATGCTCAAAAAACAGGATATTGACTATACTAATGTTTATGAGTATACTTCTGAGGAAATTGCAGAGATGCTAGGTGTAGATGCCGTTATTTCTGGTGATTTTGAAACTAACAAACCTATGAGTGAAGGAGCTAGTGTGGCATTAGGTCTTTTGGTTGGATTTTGGGGTGCAACCAACTCTGCTGTAATTAATATGAGTGTTAACAATGGTTCAGACGGAGTACTCCTATGGAATTATAACAAAAAAGTAAAAGGAGGTTTGGGTAGTTCTCCTGAAGATCTAATTAATACCCTTATGAGAAAGGCTTCTAGAAGGCTTGCCTACACTAAAGGTGATTTTTAGATAATCTTATAAAAAATTAAAGCATAAAAAATCCCGATATTAATCGGGATTTTTTATGCTTATTCCATTCTTGCAATCTTCTTTTGATGGTTAATAGATTCTTGATGAATAGCTTTAAACACCCGAAGAATAAATTCTTCACTAAGATTACGCTCTTCTCCCTCTAGGATCATTCTACCAAGTATTTCATTCCAACGTTTGGTCTGCAATATGGCTACATTATTTTCTTTTTTAAGCAATCCTATATCATCTGCAATTTTCATGCGCTTGCCCAAAAATTCAATAAGTTGGTGATCTACTACATCTATCTGTGTTCTTAACGTATTCAGTTTATTTTTGAACTCTACGGCATCGCCTTCTTCCTTCCTGATTTTTAAATCTATCATCATTTGGATAAGGGTGTCTGGGGTAATTTGCTGCTTGGCATCACTCCAAGCATTGTCGGGATCATAGTGAGTCTCTACCATGATACCATCATAATTAAGATCAAGAGCCGTCTGGCTCAAATCTTGAATAATATCCCTTCGCCCTGCAATATGAGATGGATCTAGGATGAGTGGTAAATCAGGAAATCTATTTTGCAAGTCTATTGGCAATTGCCACTCCGGGTTATTACGATATCTAGTCTTTTCATAGGTAGAAAAGCCTCTATGAATCACTCCTAAATTTTTAACATTTGCAGCGTAAAAACGTTCTACTGCTCCCAACCAAAGTGCTAAATCTGGATTAATTGGATTTTTTATCAATACCGGTTTATCTGTTCCTTTTAGCGCATCTGCAATATCTTGTATTATAAAGGGCGATACTGTTGTGCGAGCACCAATCCATAAAATATCCATATCGTGTTCTAATGCCAGTTCTACGTGGTGAGGATTAGCTACTTCTGTTGTGATTAGCATTCCCGTTTCTTCCTTGGCACGCTGCAACCACTTTAACCCTAAAGCCCCAACTCCTTCAAAATTCCCAGGGCGAGTTCGTGGTTTCCAAATACCTGCTCGTAGAACAGTGGCATCACTGTCTTTAAGTTGATGAGCAATTTTGAGAACTTGATCTTCGGTCTCTGCACTACAAGGACCAGCTATTACCAATGGGTGATCAAGATTAAAAGCGTCTAACCAAGAGCGTAATTCTTTTTTATTCTCCATAGTTTGGCAAATTTACAATCATAAACAGCTTTGCTGCTAATCAATTCCTTTTAATATCTGTTTTATTCTATTAGTATTTTGCATGGTTTCAAAAACCGCATCAAAATCATCATCTTCCATATATTTTCTAAAAAATTCCAAGTTGGCGATATATTCTGCTAAGGTTTCTAAAACATTATCTTTGTTTTGTTTAAAAATGGCTACCCAAGTGGCTGGTTTGCTTTTTACTAAACGCACCGTAGAAGCAAAACCACTCCCTGCCATATCAAAAACATCTCGTTCATTTTTATCTTTTTCTATGACTGTTTTTCCTAACATAAACTAGCTTATATGAGAAAGGTGATAAACATAGGCAATATGCTTATCATGAGCTAGTGGATTCATATATCGTATGTGCATCCTTAAGTTTTTAAAAAGCTCTAAAGCCCGTTCTTGACGTGAAAAGGCGGTTTTTTGCTATTTCGCAAATAATATTGATTTTGGAATTAAATAATCCACTTATTGCCGCTTTTGGTCCGAAAAACTCGGTACCTGCAATAGGATGACAAGCCAAATAATTTCTGCGATTAGGGTGCGAAACAACTACCACACAAATACCAGCCTTTGTTGAACCCTTATCCAGAATGAGGGTATCATCATTTATTTGATCTAATAGTTGAGGCAATAGGTTAATTGCCTAATCTACTGGGATTACTAATATGATAAGTTGCGCCTCGAGAATATCTTGTATGCTTCCCTCATTATGAATAATTCCGAGTTCTAGCGCTTCAACTAAATGACTTTCCTTAACATCGGCACCTGTAATTGTAACCGCGGGCCATACTTTTTGTATATCCAATGCTAGAGAGCCTCCTATTAATCCTACACCAATAATTCCGATTTTATCCATCAAAATCTATTTAATGCTTCTTCTATTTTTTCTTCTGTTACACACAAACTCAACCGTATATATCCTTCTCCGTTGGTCCCAAAAATTGTCCCTGGCGTAATGAAAAGATGCTTCTTATGAAGCAGATCGTCAATAAAGGGTTCAGCTTTTTTGCCATCAGGTAATTTTGCCCATATAAAGAGACCCGCATCACTTTTAACTACAGAGCATCCTAAAACCGATACTAGTTGATGAAGCAGTTTTTTTCGTTTGCTATACTGCGCATTTAAATTTTTAAACCAATCATCAGACAAAGCTAAGGCAGCTATGGCACCCTGTTGTATCCCATAAAACATACCACTATCCATATTGCTTTTTACTTTAAGCACCTGAGATATGAGATGTTTATTGCCCAGAAGCATTCCCGCTCGCCAACCGGCAACATTAAAGGATTTGCTTAATGAATTTAGTTCTAACGCCACCTCCTTAGCTTGTCCTACTGAGAGAAGTGATTGCGGTTTGTGACTACCGATAAAACTATAAGGATTATCATTAACAAGTATGATATTATTTGTTTTAGCAAAAGCGATTACCTCTTCATAAAATTCTTTGGTTGCTAATGCTCCTGTTGGCATATGAGGATAATTGAGCCACATAAGTTTTACACGACTTAAATCTGTTTTAGCCAATTGCGCTATGTTAGGTAACCAATTACTTCCCTCAGTTAACTCATAATAACGGGGAACAGCCTCTACCAAATGCGTAACCGAAGTGTATGTAGGATATCCTGGATTAGGTATAAGCACTTCATTTCCGGCATTTAAAAAAGCCATGCTTATATGCATAATACCCTCTTTAGAACCCATTAATGGTAAGACTTCTCCATTTGGATTTAATCTTACTTGATAATGATTTTGGTAAAACTGTGCTATCGCTTCTCGCAACTTTGGTATCCCAATACTGGATTGATACTGGTGCGCTTGGGGATGTTGCAAACCAGCTTGCAATGCTGCTATAACTGCTTTTGGTGGTTCTAAATCTGGACTGCCAATACCCATATTTATGACTGGCTTGCCTTTCTGTATTAAAGCAGATACTTCTTTTAGCTTACGCGAAAAGTAATACTCTTGAATATGATCCAGTCTCGTTGCTGCTTTCATAATTTCATATTTTTATATTCACCCTGAATCTGCAAATTGCAGGAATCAATAAGTGCATAATTAGGTAAAATAGCTCCAGCTATAGAATTTTATATAGCCAAAACACCCGTTTTTACACTTTTATTTACCGCCTGATTTGTTAGATCTGCAAATGTACCGCAACAATTAACATACACATCTTTGCCGTAGCAAGCTTGGGCGATAGCAGGATAAAAAGAACCTTCTATGGCTTGTATGGCTATATTTTCAGATGGTATTGACATCTACAAAATTTTTACAATAAAAAAAGTCCCGATATGATATCGGGACTTACTTTATATTAGTGCTTTTCATATCACTAGAATAGTCCCTCCTTTTCTCTAAAAAAGAAATAGAAAATAGTAATCCAGAAATAGTTTTTGGTCAACATTATAATTTGTTCTGAAATAAAAGTAGAAAAAAAATAAGTTTGGCTAGTGTCAAATTTCAAAAGTTATCAATATGCTCCAATATTTATAAAGTATATAATTTTTTACCTTCGTTTTTTATTAATAATACATATTAAATAGGAATGTCCATTACTGTAACTAATATTTCTAAAAGCTATGGGATCCAAGAAGCGCTCAAGGATGTTTCATTTTCTTTAGAAAAAGGAGAAGTTGTCGGTTTTTTAGGACCTAATGGCGCAGGGAAGTCAACGTTAATGAAAATACTTACCACCTATTTAGCGCCAACTTCAGGAATTGCTTTAGTCAGTGGTTTTAATACGATTACCGATCCAAAAAACGTACAAAAAAGCATAGGTTACCTACCTGAACACAATCCGTTATATACCGAGTTATATGTAAGAGAGTACCTTAAGTTTAATGCAGATATTTATAATATACCTATTTCTCGTATAGATCAGGTTATAGAACGTACAGGGCTTAGGGAAGCCTCACATAAAAAAATAAATCAGTTATCAAAAGGATACCGTCAACGTGTTGGTTTAGCTAGTGCTCTTTTGCACAATCCCGAGGTTCTTATTCTTGACGAACCTACTACAGGGCTTGATCCTAATCAATTGGTAGATATGCGCAATTTGATTAAAACTATAGCTCTGGAAAAAACTATACTCATGTCTACGCATATTATGCAGGAAGTTGAAGCCATTTGTGATCGTGTGGTCATTATTAATAATGGTCAAATTGTAGCTGACAAACCACTTGAAGAATTACGATCAGGTCAACAACAATGTATTATTGTTGAGTTTGACTATCGCGTAGAAACCGTAGCTCTGGAACGAATCCCTAAAGTAACTGTAGTAAAAAATACTCATGATTTTGTGTATGAAATTTATTTTAGCACACAAAAAGATATGCGTGCTAGTGTCTTTGATTTCGCTCATGATAATAAACTTAAAATACTACAACTCAATACCAAAAACTCAAGTTTAGAAGATTTATTTATAAAGTTAACTTCTTCCTTATAATTATTTAATAAATCTTCCAATGTTTATTATTTGTCATTGAAGGATCTATTAATAGTCCTAGGAATTAATTGCAATAATAGTTAACAAAGGAAGGGCAATTGCTTTGTTTTACTAATTAACTTCATTTTATAGGATTTCAGTTGTGATGCATGAACTACACAACAACGAAAAAGTTCTGACGATTCATAAATCCAAAAGAAATACCTACATTTGCAGGCTGATAGAAGAACTATCAATACATAAAAATCATTTAAAGAAATATTGGAATGTATATAACTAAAGAGGTCAAAGAAAAAATCTTTGCAAAGCACGGTAAGGGAAAAACCGATACCGGATCCCCAGAAGGACAGATTGCTCTTTTTACACATCGCATCAATCACCTTACTGAGCATTTAAAAAATAACAGAAAAGATTACAATACAGAACGTTCTCTGGTAAAGTTAGTAGGAAAACGTCGTGCATTGTTAGATTACCTAATCAAAAAAGATATCTTAAGGTATCGTGCAATCATAAAAGAATTAGGTATCAGAAAATAATTTTAAAGGGGCTTAACGCCCCTTTTTTGGTGTTATTAATTAGACACCGCTTGCCTAGAATAAAAGGCAAAAGAAGCTTAAAAGCTAGTTTTTCATTGGTAAACAGCAACTACACAACAACACAACAAGCTGTTAACCGATAATCGAGGTTAACTACAATGTTTAATTGCTCGTAATGAGCATCATGAAAAACTAAAAAAATGATTCCAAAAGTTTACAAAGAGGTCATAGACCTTGGTGACGGTAGAGAGATTTCTATCGAAACTGGAAAGTTAGCAAAACAAGCGCATGGTAGCGTTGTTGTGCAATCGGGCAAGTGTATGCTATTGTGCACAGTAGTATCCAACTATAAACAAGCCGATGTAGATTTCTTACCACTTACGGTAGATTATCGTGAAAAATTTGCAGCATCAGGCCGTTATCCTGGTGGATTCTTTAAAAGAGAAGCCAGACCTAGTGATGGAGAAGTATTAACCATGCGGCTGGTAGACAGAGTGTTGCGCCCTTTATTTCCAAAAGATTACCACTCTGAGACACAAGTTATGATACAGCTAATGTCTCATGATGAAAATGTTATGCCAGATGCTATGGCAGGACTTGCTGCTTCAGCAGCAATACAATTATCAGATTTCCCCTTTGAATGTTCGATTTCTGAGGTACGTGTTGGTCGTGTAAATGGTGAGTTTGTGATCAACCCTTCTCGAGCTCAGTTAGCAGAGTCTGATATTGATATGATGATTGGTGCTTCGGCAGACAGCGTTATGATGGTAGAAGGAGAAATGGATGAAATTTCGGAAGAAGAAATGACCGAAGCCATCAAAGCGGCTCATGAAGCTATAAAAGTACAGTGTGCTGCTCAAGAACGTCTTGCTGAAGCAGTAGGAAAGAAAGAAGTGCGCGAGTATGAACCAGAGAATGAGGATGAGACTCTTGAGAAAAAAATACATGATATGGCATATGACAAAGTATATGCTGTAGCAAAAGCTGGATCTTCTAAGAAAGAGCGCGGTTTGGCTTTCGCCGAAATTAAAGAAAAAATTATCGCTTCTTTTACTGAAGAAGAATTAGAAGAGATTGAAGATCTGGTATCTAAATACTACAGAAAAGCAGAAAAAGCTGCTGTTAGAGACCTCACTTTGAATGAAGGTTTACGCTTAGATGGTCGCAAGACTACAGAGATACGTCCTATTTGGTGTGAGTCTGATTATTTACCCTCAGTACATGGCTCGTCCGTTTTTACACGAGGAGAAACTCAGGCATTGGCTACAGTTACTTTAGGAACTTCTCGTGAAGCCAACCAAATAGATATGCCTTCCTATGAAGGTGAAGAAACATTCTATTTACACTACAACTTCCCTCCTTTTTGTACAGGAGAAGCTCGACCAATACGTGGCACATCCCGTCGTGAAGTTGGACACGGTAACCTTGCTCAACGGGCGCTTAAAGGCATGATACCAGAAGATTGTCCATATACAGTAAGAGTAGTGTCTGAGGTATTAGAATCTAATGGTTCTTCATCTATGGCTACTGTTTGTGCTGGTACTATGGCCATCATGGACGCCGGTGTTCAAATGAAAAAACCGGTTTCTGGTATTGCTATGGGCTTAATTTCTGATGCTGACTCTGGAAAGTATGCCGTGTTATCTGATATCTTAGGTGATGAAGATCATTTAGGTGATATGGATTTTAAGGTAACAGGTACAGCAGATGGGATTACTGCCTGTCAGATGGATATTAAAGTTAAGGGGCTTTCTTATGAAATCCTAGTAAACGCGCTTAACCAAGCTCGTGATGGACGCCTTCATATTCTTGAAAAACTAACAGACACAATAGCTACACCTCGCGAAGATGTAAAAGATTATGCGCCTAAAATGGTAACTGCACGCATTGCAAATGAATACATCGGTGCTTTAATTGGTCCTGGTGGCAAAGTAATACAAGAATTACAAAAAGAGACCAATACAACTATCGTTATTAATGAAGATCCTGTTACAGAAGAAGGAATTGTCGAAATTTTAGGTACTGGTCAGGAAGGAATTGATGCCGTACTAGCCAAGATAGATTCTATCACTTTTAAACCTGAGGTAGGCAATACGTATCAAGTACGCGTGATCAAAATGCTAGATTTTGGTGCTGTAGTAGAATATCTTGAAGCACCTGGAAATGAAGTTTTACTTCACGTTTCAGAATTAGCTTGGGAGCGTACTGAAAATCCTGGCGATGTACTTAGTATCGGTGAAGAATTGGAAGTGAAGTATTTTGGTATTGACTCTAGAACAAGAAAAGAAAAAGTTTCGCGTAAAGCGTTATTAGAAAAACCAGAAGGCTGGAAGCCAAGACCACCTCGTGATGGCAATAGAAATAAAGGTCGTGATAATCGCGGTAGAGATAATAGAAATAAACCTAACAATAGTTGATTGTTTCTAGTAATTTTATAAAAAAGCTGCTTATAAGCAGCTTTTTTTGGTTTAATACGCAACCTTTTATATTTTCTTAGATATTTAGGTAAGGTAATACATTTTAATACCCAATTTAATTTTTGACAAAAGAGCAACTTATTATTGGTTGTAAGAAGGGCAATATCATTGCTCAAAAAGAACTATTTCTTAAATACAAGAATATGGTCTATAGCACGTCATTAAAATATTGCAGATCCAAGGTTGAAGCTGAGGATAACGTTCATGATGTATTTATAGCTATATATGACAGTATAAAACGGCACAAAAGCTCCGGCTCTTTTGAGGCTTGGGTCAAAAATAACAACTTACAAAGCCATTGATAAACATAAAAACAATGTGTCAACAACATTACGAGCAATGAAGTTCTTATTGAGCAAGAAGAACCCATTCCATTAGATATATTATTAGAAACCATTCAAAAACCGCCCAATCAATATCGATTGGTTTTTAGTATGTACCAGCTTGATGGGTATTCGCATAAGGAAATATCCAGCGCATTAGGTATTTCAACTGGCACTTCAAAATCTAATTTACATAGAGCAAAAGTGATACTAAAGGAAAAATTAGAAAGCGTAACTCAAAAATCTAAATCTGAAAAAATATCATGAATAGGCCCCGTGAAATAGGTAATATAATTGGAGATAGACTCCAGAATTTAGTGAAACTCTTTGGTTAGGCATAGAGGAAAGCTTGAAGTGAAAAAAGAAAAAGAGATTCTTTTTCCTACTTCTATTTGGCACAATACTTACAAGTTCAATTTCTATTGGATTATGGACAAATTCCAAAAACACTCTTACTAATGAAACTAACTCAAGAGATCATAATTCAAAATGACCAAGTTTACGTAAAAAAAAAAAGAAGAAGTTCAATCACTTGTAACCATCGATAGTGTACAGAAGAAAACGGCAACAAACCACGTCTCTCCTAAAAACAAAAAGGTAGTAGTGTCTTCAGCTAAGCGTAAAAATTCTGAAGAAGAAACTATCAATCGAACGCAGACTGTATATCACTATTATAACAGCAAAACTCGTAAAGAAGTTAGCAGTACTGACAAACGGGTTATAGATTCTATTCTAAAGGCCAATGCCATTGAAAAAGATACGATCAATCATTAGCCTTTCTACTATTCCTAACCTTGTAGACAAATGTTTCTTTTAATAGTTTGTCCGTGTACATTTCTTTGACACCCAAGAACTGTTAGAGCTCGAACAAGTAGCACGATTTGAGTTTATATATTTGATTGTTAATTTACATATAAAATATCCTCATTTATAAAATATTACGCATATTTGTAGTGATACACCTCAAATAACATGATTGATCTATTGAATCGTTTTTTAAAAAAAACGAACTCAGAAAACCCGCTTGTATCTGAGTCAAAAATTCTTTATCAAAAGTTCACGAATTTCTTAATTACAAAAGGTAATAATACTGCTATTTTAAGTAATCTGCAAAAGTCTATTAACCTAGACATTTATGAAGTCGTTGACGAATCTACAATGGACTTATTACTAGTAAAACAATATCTAAAATTAGAATATTACTTACTTTATCAGGATCCAGCATATATAAGCTCTGAATTTTCTCTTAGAAATGAAGTAAGACAAGAATTCCCTGAGATACGCCTTAAGAATACATTTAAACCACTTTACTATAAAAACAATCAATATCAGATATTAAATCTAGCACACTTACTACTAGAATTTGTAGTTGAAACATTTACTAAGCATTCCGATACACAAACATGTGCCAAAAGATGGCAAGGAAGCTTAAACTTTGAAAAATACGTTATTACCGAGACAAGTACAGATGTTAAACACCTTTATATCAAAAGAAAAATAAGAGAACAGTTTTCTCAATTTTATGATGAGCTCGTCTCTAGTGCTACTTTAGAAACAACTATTGACGGTTTATGGAGTATTGCTTTTAAAAAATTTATGTATTATTACCCACATCTGGATATCAAAAAGAAGCTCAACTATTTCATGCCAGATGAGGTTAGTATTACAAAAGAAAAACCTAGTGTAAATCCTAAAACTGCCAAGGATGAAACTGAACTGGTTAAAAATCTTGATACTCCTATAAAGACACAGGATTATTACAAAAATACTATTGAATACTTTTTAGAATCCATACTTATTATAAACAGATCGGGTGAAATCATTTACACCAATGTCAAAGCGCAAGAGCTCTTAGGTTTTTCGGAAGAAAATTTACAGGGAAACTCGATTTTTAACTTTTTGACTAATGAAATCAATGAGGTTTTAGCTACAGATTTTAAAAATATAGATCCAAGTATTCCGAAAAAAATTATAGGTTCTCAGTTGGAATCACAATTAACCACAACAAATAATGAAAGGATTGATGTAGAGATTACCGTTTCCAACAACTATACAGATAATGATACATTTTGTGTCACTATCAAAAACATCACTCATTCAAAGAGAGTATTAGATGTAATTGAAGAAGAAAAGAAAAACGCTGAACGCATAGCTCAAGCCAAGACTACTTTTCTCTCCAATATGAGTCATGAAATTAGAACTCCGCTTAATGTAATATTAGGCTTATCAGCAATTCTGAAAAATGGAGATATTAAAGATGAAGAGCTCATTCGAAAAAATCTGGATGGAATTGATTTTTCGGCAAAAAATCTACTCTATATTGTAAATGACATTTTGGATTTTTCAAAAATAGAAGCAGGTAAATTAACCATGCAATCTATAGATTTCAATTTAATTGAACTACTCAATAATTTCTCAGATGGGTTGGCTATAAAGGCTAAGGAAAAAGGATTAAAACTTATTACAACTATTGATGAAAATGTTCCCCAAATTGTTGTGGGAGATCAATACAGAGTGAATCAAATTCTCGCTAATTTAGTAGGTAATGCCATCAAATTTACAGATAAAGGTAGTGTCAAAATTGATGTTAAAGTACTAAATTCTAAAGAATTAGAAAGTGATCAGAAACTTATTCAATTTAAAGTAAGTGATACCGGTGCAGGAATATCAAAGAGAGATTTAGATAGAATTTTTAATAGCTTTTATCAAATTGAAGATCATTCAAAGGCTAAGGAGTCTGGTACTGGATTAGGTCTTGCAATCACTAAAGAGCTTATTCAACTTCAAAGTGGAAAACTTGAAGTAGCCAGTGACTTAAACAAGGGCTCAACTTTCATTTTTACAATTCCTTTTAAAAATAGTAAGCTTAGAAGTTTAAATACCAATAGTGCCGCACTAGAAGAAAATAGTAAAAAACTAGAAGGCTTGCATGTTTTAGTTGCGGAGGACAATAAAATGAACCAATTTTATATTACCCAACTCTTAAGTAACTTAAAAGTAACGGCAGACATCGCCGAAAATGGAAGGGAAGCTGTAGAACTTTACCACAAATCCAATAAAGACTACGATCTTATTCTTATGGATTTGTATATGCCTGTAATGAATGGTCTAGAGGCAATTAAAAACATTAGACAACTTGAGAGGCAAAGAATCAAAAAAGTCCCTATTGTAGCTTGCTCTGCAGATGTGCTACCAGAGTCCAAGAAAAATGCGATAAAAGTGGGTATAGATTTTTATTTACTGAAGCCTTTAAGTATGGAAGCACTTAAAAATGTGCTGTACTGGCTGGCACCTGATAATCAAATAGAGCAAACAATAACTTCTTCCAAGACCTCGGAATCGGTTGATGATAAATCCATTATTCTTTCCAGACTTATGGAAACTTTTGATAATGACACTGATTTCGTTATTTCGTTATTAGAGATTTTTATAAAAGAAACTCCCAATGATTACAAAAGCTTATGCACTTGCATGGATCGTGAATTTTACGAACGCGCCGGAGCATTAGCTCATAAAATAAAGTCTAGTTTTATGAATTTAGGGCTAACAAGTCAAGGACACCACTTACAACAGATTGAATCCAATCTCATCAAACGAGAAGGAATAACAGATGCAATAAAACATATGAACATCTTTAAAACAATGTACAATAAAACGTTATTGGATTTAAATCTCCTTCTTATAGAATTAAAGTCAAAGAAAATGGCGGTTGTCTCCTAAAATTAGACCAGAGCTAATTTTATTTTTTGTATATCCGCAAGTAGTCCTAAAGTGAATTAATTTTCGTATATTCTATTGAATTTA
>CAZDFA010000062.1:0-14450 GCA_964504555.1 uncultured Flavobacteriaceae bacterium
CTTGAGATAATTTTTTCTCTTTCCTAATCTTGGTAATCTTCTGTCCTAAACTCATAGAATAGTCGTCTTGTAAGCCTTCAAAAACAGGGAAGCTTACAGTCTCATAGTGTTCTTCATGGAGATAGCCTAATACTTCTCCAAATGGTGCCTAGATTTTATTTTTATCTCTGATTTTAGAATTGACTAACTTTAAATGCATTCGTGCATTGGCCAGTTGCTGGGTACTTTCCAAATCTACTGTTTCATCCTAAGGCATCCAGCTAGTTATGGTTCGTACTGGTTCTTGTTTTTATATGCTTTGTTTACACGAAAAGATACTTAGGAGTAAAAGGCTAAGGAGGTATATTTTTTTCACCCCTTAAAGATAAGGGGATTCCTTATTATTTAAGATCCTGAAACCAGTTCAGGGTGACACCATATTGCTATAATCAACCAAAGAAGCTATCTACAAACTCAAATTTGTTGAATACTTGAAGGTCTTCTATTCCTTCGCCAACACCTATATATTTTACTGGGATTTGAAACTGGTCTGAGATACCAATAACCACTCCACCTTTGGCGGTACCATCAAGTTTGGTTACGGCCAGAGAAGTTACTTCTGTTGCTGCGGTAAATTGTTTAGCTTGTTCAAAGGCATTTTGTCCGGTAGATCCGTCAAGTACCAAAAGAACATCGTTCGGTGCATCATCTACTACTTTTTGCATCACCCGTTTTACTTTGGTCAACTCATTCATTAAATTGACTTTATTGTGTAATCTACCCGCCGTATCAATAATAACCACATCGGCGTCTTGTGAAACGGCACTTTGAAGCGTATCATAGGCTACGGAAGCAGGATCACTACCCATACTTTGCTTAACAATAGGCACATTTACCCGATCTGCCCAAACTTGGAGTTGATCAATAGCCGCCGCTCTAAATGTATCGGCAGCGCCTAGTACTACTTTTTTTCCTTGTTTATTAAATTGATAGGCAAGTTTGCCAATGGTAGTCGTCTTCCCTACTCCATTTACGCCAACCACCATTATAACGTGTGGTTTTTTGCCTACAGGAATATCAAAGTCTGAAGCTTCTCCGCTATTGGTCTCACTGAGTAAGCCCGCAATCTCTTCCCTTAAAATCTTATTGAGTTCTTCTGTACCTAAGTATTTATCTTTTGCGACACGCGCCTCAATACGTTCAATAACTTTTAAGGTAGTTGCCACACCTACGTCACTCGTAACCAGAACCTCTTCCAGATTATCCAGAACGTCATCATCTACCTTAGATTTTCCAGCTACTGCCTTTCCCAGCTTATCAAAAAAGCTACTCTTAGATTTTTTCAGGCCTTTGTCTAGGGTATCCTTTTTTTCTTTGGAAAATATTTTTTTGAAAAAACTCATAATTCGTTTTGATTGCTTGGTCAAAAACTATACGCTTTCACAGAAAACGCCACATTGTCAGCACTTTTTATAAAAAAGCCCACTCCAAAAAGAGTGGGCATATCTTTAGGAAGTCACTGCTAAGCTTCTACGACTTCTTTTTCTTCTTTCTTTGTCTCGGGTTTTAAGGCTTTCTTTTGTACCGTATCATACATTACTGGAGTTGCAATGAATAAAGATGAATACGTTCCTACAATCACCCCTATCATCAAGGCAAACATCAATCCACGGATGGAAGGAGCGCCTAATAGGAAAATAGCCAATAACACAATAAAGGTAGTTACCGAAGTATTTAACGTACGACTTAATGTACTATTCAACGCCTGATTGATAATAGTGAACATACCTCTTGTACTATTATGCTCATTGAAATACTCTCTAATACGGTCAAACACTACCACGGTATCATTTAATGAGTATCCAATCACGGTAAGGATTGCCGCTATAAAGTTTTGATCTACTTCCATATCAAAAGGCATAAACTTATGCGTTAATGAGAAAATACCTAACACTATCAATACATCATGGAAAACTGCCGCAACTGCACCCAATGAGAACTGCCATCTTCTAAAGCGAAATAATATATATAAGAAGACTACAATCAACGAACCAATAACTGCTAAGAAAGCGCCTTGCTTGATATCATCGGCAATGGTAGGTCCAACCTTATAATAACGCAGGTTACCTACTTGCTTATCATCTGATCCCTGACTGAATTGATCAAAAGTAAATCCTTCCGGCAAGTAATTAGCCAAGGCGGTATAAAGCGTGCGTTCTACCTCCTCATCAACTTCGCGTCCAGATTCTTCAATTCGATATTTGGTGGTAATCTTTAATTGATTTTCGGCTCCATAGGTTTTTACATCTGCACTACCAAAAACGGCATCACTAGACAATAACTCACCAACTTCATTTGCATCTACCGCATTTTCAAAACGTACTGTATAGGATCTACCACCCACAAAATCAACACCGGCATCAAGACCCGCAGTAAACAAAGAAGCTAATCCAATAACAATAAGACCAGTAGAAATGATATAGGCCATCTTTCTTTTACTCAGCCAATTTACTTGCATATTGGCAAACCAGTTTTTTGTAATTGGTGTGGCAAACATTAGCGATTTTCCGTTTTTACCATACCCATCAATAAAGAGTCTGGTAATGAAAATGGCCGAGAATAATGAAGTAGCAATACCAATCATCAGGGTAACCCCAAAACCTTGTACAGGACCCGTTCCAAATAAGAATAGGATTAATGCAGTTAAGAAGGTCGTAATATTAGCATCTAAAATCGAGGATAGTGCATTACTAAATCCATCTTTAATTGCATCTTTTTGAGATTTTCCTTTGCGTAACTCTTCTTTGATGCGTTCAAAAATAAGCACGTTAGCATCTACCGACATACCAATGGTTAATACGATACCTGCCAAACCAGGAAGGGTCAATACGACACCACTTGCCACTAATATTCCAAACAGGAATAAGATGTTTACAATCAAAGCAACATCAGCATAAAGTCCTGCTCTACCGTAATAGAAGATCATCCATATCAATACCAATACTAAGGCAACGATAAAAGATTTGATACCACTATCAATTGCTTCTTGACCTAAAGATGGTCCGATAACCTCAGCACTAATTAATTCTGCGGAAGCTGGCAATTTACCCGCCTTTAACACATTAGCCAGGTCAATTGCCTGATTTAAGGTAAAACTTCCAGAAATCTCGGTTCTACCTTGGTCAATTCGAAATCTTGCTGTAGGTGCAGAATACACTACATTATCTAGCACAATCGCTATAGAATTACGTTTACCAGCAACGGTTTCCGTCAAGTTAGCCCATTGATTTACACCTTGGCCTTCAAAATCAAGACCTACAGACGGCTGACCCGCTTGGGTATATTGCTGACGGGAATCTTTAACCGTATCACCATCCATTGCTGGTTCTCCAGAACGGTTAGACTCCAAAATATACAAAGGAATCAAATCAGGAGTATTTTCTGGGTCTAACGAAATACCCCATTTAAATTTAGCAAACCTAATGTTCTGAGGACGCATTCGTAAATATTGAGGGTCTCTCAGGTAATTGCCAACAGTAGCCGTATCTCTTACATTTGAAAACCCAATAATCCTAGCATTTGGATCTTGCTGTATACCTGGGTCAAAAGAAAACACCTTAAATAAGGGATTGTTATCTAACGCATCTGCATCTGCTTCATCTGCATCTGCATCTGCTAATAAATCTTCCAATCCTTCGTCCGTCTGTGTAGTATCTGTTTCTACAACAGTTTCTTCTACTTCTGGTTTTGCTGCTTCCAATTTCGCTTTAAGCGCATCATTTACATCAAATAAATATTGAACAGCATCACTTGCATTGTGGGTTTCATAAAACTCCAATTGTGCAGTTTTTGTAACTAAATCAATAACACGTTGGGTATCTCTAGCACCCGGAAGTTCAATTAATATTCTACCTGATTGCCCTAAACGTTGAATATTTGGTTGAGTAGTACCAAACTTATCAACCCTATTTCTAAGGGTTTCAAAAGCCGAAACGATTGACTCATTAATCTCTGTATTCAACACATTTCGTACAGCATCGTTAGACATGTCATAAGACACTTTACCGTCTAAAGTACTATTTGAGAATAAATCTGGATCTGCCAATTTTACATCACCAGCGTTAGCTTCAAAGGCATCGATAAAATCCTCAAAATAGGTATTTTGCCCATCTTTTTGTTTTTCATCTGCAGCTGCCAGTGCTGCCAAAAATTCTGGTTTTTGGCTATTATTGGACAAGCCTCTAAGAATATCTTTAATGGCTATTTGTACAATAACGTTAATCCCACCTTTAAGGTCTAGTCCTTTTTTAAGTTCATATTCCTTAGCATCGTTATAGTTTTTTCCGAGAAAAACTGGATCATTACCTATACTGTCCAGATACTTTAACTCTACTTGATCCTTTAGGTCTGAATCACCGTTTGCTGCTACTTGAGCAAAAGCATCTGCCTCACCTTCAACTTTATTGGTTATAAAGGTAAATGACAAATAGTACAGGCACATCAAGCCTAATACAATCGCAAATATTCTAATAAGTCCTTTATTTTGCATTTTTGTTGTTTTAATTATTCACTAGACTACCTTCAAAATGGCAATCTTTTGTGTTTAGTTTATCTAAAAAAATATTGCTTTTTATAGTCCCAATTTTTACGCATCAAGGGGCGTTTCCTCCTTTATTTGAAGTGTTAGACAATTCTCGATGAGAATAGCCTAAAAAGAGGAATTACTATCCTTTTGGACCGGCACGGCCTTCAGGTATCGTGTAAAAAGAATCATCTATTGCAATAGCAATAGACTGGTATAAAGTATAAGCTAGTTTATGTGTATTGTCTTTTTCTTTGTAAGACGGATTGTTGAGTACTGCTGGTGAATCTGAGATGAAAAAACGAATTGTTTCTAACCTTGGTTCTACAACAATACCGTTAACATCAGATAAATCTGAAGTATCATCAATTTCATGAACACTTAATTGATAGCCTCCATAATCATTTTCTAACGGTATAGGAGAATTTTCCTCATCAGAAGGTTTATCTGTCAAATATTCAACCTCAATTCCTTGATCGTGATAAACTAGTTTTTTTACTTCTGATACCGCAACAGCACTGTAATATCTTATTTTTAAAACGCCTTTGCCAAAGTCCTGTATTATAATATTTTCAACACCAATATCTTCTAATTGCTTTCTAACATGAGATATGGTGTTTTGTGTTTGCTCAGCACTTACCTCTATATTTGTAAACTGAAGGACAATCTCTTGATTGGGAGCACTCCATTGTTTTATGCACAAACTCACTAGTGCAAGAACAAATACTAAAAGACTTATGCGCCAGTTCTTTTTCATGTATATAATATGAATACTATGGGATTGAACTATTTATAAAACCGTTTCCCGCTTTCACAAAGTGAGCAAATATATGTTTTCCTTAAGGATTAGCCAATTTATTTTTGGATGATACTAGCCTATCAAACTTAGGATTTTACGCAAAAGAAAAGCGCGCAAACTGGCTGTGAACTCGGCATTCTAGCTTTTATTTTTCTTATTGTACGATGAGTTTTTCAACTACACTTCTGGATTGAGTATTTACCGTAATCAATACATTCCAGAGACATATCTTGATACGTTGTCCATTATAATTTACGATTTCAATAGTAGTGCCTTGTTCAAACTGTATAGGAAGAACTAATGTTGTTATAATATCTTCCAAACCGACTGTTGTCTTGTCTTGAAATAAGACTACACAAAATTAACTTATTTCAAAGCAGGATACATTTAACAAAAAAAGCTGTCTTACATAAGACAGCTTTTTAGAATCAATTGATGTTTATTTATTAAGTAGTTAAAAGCCCATTGGTCTTTTTAACTCCTTCTGCGCTTTCTTGAAGTTTAGCTTTTTCAGCATCGCTAAGATTGATCTCGACAATTTTTTCAATACCCTTACTCCCTAATACAACCGGAACTCCTATACATAAATCACTCAGACCATATTCTCCATCCAATAATGCCGAACAAGGGAATATTTTCTTTTGATCATTTGCAATGGCTTGCACCAAACCTGAAACAGCTGCTCCAGGAGCATACCAAGCCGAAGTTCCCAATAATTTAGTTAAAGTAGCACCACCTACTTTCGTATCTTCTAGCACCTGATTAAGGCGTTCTTCACTCAAAAATTCTGAAGCCAATACACTGTTACGTGTAGCAAGACGAGTAAGAGGTACCATTCCTTTATCACTATGCCCTCCGATTACCATCCCGTCTACGTCTGAGATAGGAGCTCCTAGGGCTTCTGCCAATCTGTATTTAAATCGAGCACTATCTAAAGCACCTCCCATTCCAATAATACGGTGTTTTGGTAATCCAGTAACCTGATGAGCCAGATAAGTCATTGTATCCATAGGGTTACTTACAACTATGAGAATTACATTTGGAGAATGTTCTACCAAACCTGCCGCAACAGATTTTACGATTCCTGCATTGATACCTATTAATTCTTCTCGTGTCATACCTGGTTTTCTAGGAATCCCAGATGTAATTACCGCAATATCACTATTTGCTGTTTTAGAATAGTCACTGGTAGACCCAGTTATTTTTGTGTCAAATCCATTAAGAGATGCTGTTTGCATTAAGTCCATTGCTTTTCCTTCTGCAAATCCTTCTTTAATATCTAAGAGTACCACTTCACTAGCAAAATTTTTGATTGCTATATATTCTGCACAGCTTGCTCCTACAGCTCCTGCTCCTACTACGGTAACTTTCATTTTAATTATTTTTGTTGGTTAAATGACGCTTATAGGTCGTAATAGTAATTGATTAATTACGGCAGATGTCTTAGCAAAAATACAACTATCTATACTTTCAAAGATGACCTAAAAAAGGAAGGGCATCTATTTTAAAAACAAATACCTGACAGGCATTTAGTGTACTAAAATTAATTAAACGTCAATATTTGCATATATGGCGTTTTTCTCAATAAATTCTCTTCTTGGCGGTACTTCGTCTCCCATAAGCATAGAAAAAATACGATCTGCTTCAGTACCACTATCTATAGTAACCTGTCTTAATGTTCTAAACTCAGGATTCATAGTGGTATCCCACAATTGCTCAGCATTCATTTCTCCTAGACCTTTGTATCGTTGCACACTGGCACCACCACTGTAGCTTTCAATTATTTCATCACGTTCTTTATCATTCCAAGCATAGCGTTTCTTTTGGCCTTTTTTAACCAAATATAGCGGAGGTGTAGCAATGTATACATAGCCATTTTCTATGAGATCACGCATGTACCTAAAGAAAAAGGTCAATATCAAAGTGGAAATATGGCTCCCATCAACATCGGCATCACACATTATTACCACCTTATGGTAACGAAGTTTAGTTAAGTTTAATGCCTTACTATCTTCTTCGGTACCAATAGTGACTCCTAAGGCTGTAAAAATGTTTTTTATTTCTTCATTTTCAAAGACCTTATGCTGCATGGCCTTCTCCACGTTAAGTATTTTTCCACGTAAAGGTAAGATAGCTTGAAAATTTCGGTCGCGCCCTTGCTTTGCTGTGCCACCTGCAGAGTCTCCCTCAACAAGGAATACTTCGCATAATGTTGGATCTGTTTCTGAACAATCTGATAATTTCCCTGGCAATCCACCAATACTCATTACCGTTTTGCGCTGTACCATCTCACGGGCTTTCTTAGCGGCATGTCTAGCTTGTGCTGCAAGAATAACTTTCTGAATAATGGTCTTCGCATCGCCAGGATGTTCTTCCATATAATTTTCGACCATTTCGGCTACTGCTTGTGATACTGCCGAAGTAACCTCTCTATTACCTAGTTTGGTTTTGGTTTGCCCTTCAAATTGTGGTTCGGCAACTTTTACAGATATTATTGCTGTTAAGCCTTCGCGAAAATCATCACCAGCAATATCAAACTTGAGCTTGTCTAACATTCCTGAATTATCGGCAAATTTTTTAAGAGACCCCGTTAATCCTCGTCTAAAACCAGCCAAATGGGTACCTCCTTCGTGTGTATTGATATTATTTACATAAGAATGTAAATTTTCGGCATAACTATCATTATAAATCATGGCAACCTCTACTGGAATCCCATTCTTTTCTCCTTCCATAGAGATAACATCACCAATAATCGCATTACGGTTACCATCAAGAAAACGCACAAATTCTGACAGTCCTTCTTCCGAATGGAAAATATCGTGCACAAAATCCCCATTGTCATCTTTATTGCGTTTATCGGTAAGTGTAACGGTTATACCCTTGTTCAAATAGGCAAGTTCGCGCATACGAGACGCCAAAGTATCATAGTTATACTCTATAGTTTGTTCAAATATGGAGGTGTCAGGCAAAAAGGTAACTTCTGTCCCTCTTTTGTCTGTTTCTCCAACAGCTTTCACCGGGTACATAGCCTTACCACGCTCATATTCCTGTTCCCATATTTTGCCTTCACGGAAAACGGTAGCCTTTAAATGATCTGATAATGCGTTCACACAAGAAACACCAACACCATGCAATCCTCCAGAAACTTTATAGGAATCCTTATCAAACTTACCACCTGCACCGATCTTGGTCATTACTACTTCAAGGGCTGAAACCCCTTCCTTCTGATGAATACCCACAGGTATACCACGACCATTATCGCTAACAGTGATTGCATTATTTTCATTTATAACAACTGCTATGGTATCACAATGTCCCGCCAGTGCTTCATCAATTGAATTATCAACAACTTCATATACCAAATGATGCAATCCTCTAGGACCTACATCTCCAATATACATTGAAGGACGCATGCGCACATGCTCCATTCCTTCTAATGCCTGAATACTATCTGCTGAATATTGATTTTTCTTAGCCTCTTCGCTCATTATCTGATGTTAGTTTTTTTTTACGAAAATCGTAATCAAACAAATATAGAAAAAGGGGTTCTGAGACGAGTAAAAAACCCCTCTCAAAACCCTTGAAGTTATTAACAAACTGTGGAAAAGCTAGCCCTCTTTTTTTGTAGTAGTACAAGTCTTATTCATTGAACAAAAGTTGACCTTCCTGATACAATGATTCGTTTTCATTGGTAATACCATTTATTACATATTTAACTCCTTCTAGTCCATAGGATGGAAAGCCAATAATTACCTTATCATCAGCCTCAAATTTAATACTCGGCTCCCAATGAACCGATGCAAACTTTTTAAGGGAACTAGTGAAATAAGTTTTGCCAATAGGATTCTTATATGGCAGTGCAAATTGAAAACCGGTATCTGGTTTTACTTGTTTGGATACAGCTTTATCTTTACCATTTAATAGATCATATCTTCTGTAGATATAAATTGTACCGCCATCTGAACCTTCAATTCCCTGGTGCTCAAAATAAATTTCCTCTATTGTATCCAGCTGAACATCACTCAAAGAATTAACTCTAAAACCATCCTCATAGACTACAGGTGGTTGATCAAATTGGCCACGACCTAAAATGACAATATTGCCAAAAAATTCTGGATCGCTAACAACATTAAATCCTAATGCACGAATAAATTGAGATAACGTTCTACGCTTTCTATAGTCTTCTTTATCTATTTTCTTGTACTCAAAAGCACCTTCTAGTAATGAATTTCTAAAAGGATCTTGTTTCTTTTTACCAACCACAACTACTTCGTCCAGTTTTTGATCCTTTGTAAACGTTATTCTCCTTTCAATATCTTTAGCAATAGTTCCAGAACCAGTTTGTGCATATCTCTTTAAAAACGCAGGCGGTATGGAATCACTTGACACTTCTGGAGTAATATCAAATTCAATTTTAGGATTATTTAGCTCTTTCTTGCCTAGTTTGACCACAAAATTCAGAGGATTGTTTTTATCAATAATTACATTTCTAAAATGAAAATCTCCACTACTACTCAATTGAGCGCTATAGAAAGATCCGACAGACTTCTGAAGCAAGAATATTTGACGCTTCTCATGTATTCCAGTGATACGCGCTCTTCCTTTAACCGAAAAACCAAATCGCCTATTAAACTCTTTTTCTGTTGTAGAGTTTTTAGGTTTCCAAAATTCGGAAGCCTCCACACTTGCTAATGCAACATTAAGCAAAGCAATGTCTCTTTTCTGCGCTATTTTAAAGAAGTTTGAAGCTTTATGCGCATCTTTATTTGCAAAGCTCGCCGCCAAATCATGATTCAGTATTGACAGATCATTGTCAATATTTTCATATTCTAGTGGTACAACTGAAATACTCGCATTCTTGATGGCAGACTGCAATTGCTTCTTCTCAAGTTCAATAAAAACCGAATCATTTTTTATCTCTTTATTACTCACTTGAAATGGATTTAGCTTGCTCTTGTTTTTAATTTCATTGTAAAACAATTGATGAGCAATTAAGTTGTTATCTCTATCAAAAAGTGAAAACAAATTAAGCCCTTCAGGAATGTCTGATTTTGGAAATTTAATTGCTTTTTCAGTAGAGGTCCAATAAACATTAGCAACTTTTACATCAGAATCAGACACAAAGCTAAATGTATGCTCATTTCCTTGGTCATTAGTAGTATTACCTATTTGCTGAAGGTGTATTAAAACATCTTTTGATAAATTTGGATTTATAGTGACCAAAATGCCTTCATCGACAATCTCAGGAAGTGCACTTTTTAGTAAAATATCCCCATACAATTCTACTTCAAGTAGGTATTTTTTGTTTAGTTCTGGGAGAAATGTGATACTGCCAACTCCTGAATTGTCAGTTGTGCTTAATTCTTCTGCTATTTTTCCATGCATATCAATAACACGAACTTGTCGCAAAAAATCAATTTCTTGATTCCAAGAATCTATATGATAATAAACGGTATTAGCTACGGTTGGCACTAGATTTTTTGAACTGGTTTTTGTTTTTAAAGCTAAAACTTTGGATCTAGCGGCTGGACTTAACTCTGGCTCTGCATCAATATTAACTGTAACTCTTTGGATAAAACTGGTAGATAGATCTTCTTTATTTTCTGGGCCAACATTAGCCTTTAAAAAATATTGCCCTTTAGGCAATTCTAGTTTTAAATCCCCAGTAGCAATACCATCTTCCAAATAATAGGCATTTTTCTTAAGCATCTTGCCTGCATTATCATAAAGTCCCAGCCATAAAATGGAATGTATATAAGCATCTTTATTGCGCACGTAGGCGGTAAACCAAAGCTTCTCCCCTTTTACAAATTTTTGCTTATTAGTATGAATATAAACCTTCTCATTTTCTGTATTGTTCAGGTTTTCAAAATTAGCCAGGATAGTGTTTTCATTATAGTCTTGTGCAAAAAGCGGCAGGTAAAGAAATAGTGTAAACAAAAAGATGTAGTTTAGCTTCATGGTGAGTTTCCTTTAATGGTTAACAATTAAATAACTACCACAATTTTGATACCACATTTTCCAAATAAAATCATAAAACCCAGACTTTAAAAAATCTGGATTTTATAACTCGTGAATCGAACTTACATTTAAATGGTTTATTGGCTTTTATTCATTCAATTTACTCATAAGCCTCTTCATGTACGGATAATATTGCTCTTCCTGAAGGTTCATTCATATTTTTGAAAGCTTCATCCCATTCTAATCCAATAGGTGTACTACACGCTATTGAAGGCACTGATGGCACACATAAAGCGGCAGCATCACTTGGGAAGTGTTCTTCAAAAATAGAGCGATAATAAAACTCTTCTTTATTTTGTGGTGTATGGATAGTAAAACGATGATGCGCATTTTCCATTTGTAAATCAGTTACCGATTCTTCCGCAACTTCTTTAAGTGTATCATCTATCCACTTGTAACCTACCCCATCAGAAAACTGTTCCTTTTGTCTCCATTCAACATTTTCAGGTAGATAATTTTCAAATGCTTTTCGGATCACCCATTTTTCCATTTTTTCAGGAGTAATCATTTTATCTTTTGGATTGACACGCATAGCAATATCCATAAATTCTTTATCTAAAAATGGCACCCGACCTTCTACACCCCAAGCCGCCAAATATTTGTTGGCACGCAAGCAGTCATACATATGTAGTTTCTCTAATTTTCTGACGGTTTCTTCATGAAAGTCTTTAGCACTGGGCGCCTTATGAAAATACAGATAACCACCAAAAATTTCATCGGCACCTTCTCCTGAGAGCACCATTTTAACACCCATTGACTTAATTACACGAGCCATTAAATACATAGGTGTGCTTGCTCTTATAGTGGTAATATCATAAGTTTCTAAATGATAAATCACATCACGTATCGCATCCAAACCTTCTTGAATGGCAAACTTGATTTCGTGATGTACAGTACCGATATGATCGGCCACCTTTTGAGCTGCAGCCAGATCTGGCGAACCTTCTAATCCTATACTAAACAAGTGTAATTGTGGCCACCAGGCTACCTTTTGATCTTCAGACTCAATTCGCTTTTCAGCATACAATTTTGCTATTGCAGAAGTCACCGAAGAATCCAAACCCCCTGAAAGCAATACACCATAAGACACATCACTCATTAATTGCCTTTTTACCGCTGCTGCCAGCGCATCGTGAAGGGCTTCTAAACTTGTTTCATTTTCTTTTACATTGTCGCACTCTGTCCAATCACGAGTATACCATCGTACCAATTCACCTTTACGACTATCTAGATAATGCCCAGGAGGGAATAATTCAATTTTCGTGCAAACCCTTCTAAAGCTTTAAGTTCTGAAGCAACATAAAAGGTTCCATCGGCATCCCAACCATATACAATGGAATAATACCCATGTGATCTCGTGCTACAAAATAGGAATCATTGGCTGCGTCATATAGCGCAAATCCAAATATCCCATTAAGATTATCAACAAAATCTGCACCCTTTTCTTTATATAAGGCTAGTATGATCTCACAGTCTGACGCCGTCTGAAATTCGTAGGGACCTTTGAGTTGTCCTCTCAACTCTTTATGATTATAAATCTCACCATTAGCAACGAGTATAAGCTGCTCATCTATACTAAGCAAGGGTTGTTTTCCATTGGTAGGATCTACAATCGCAAGACGTTCGTGAGCCAAAATAGCTCTGTCACAATCATAAATACCATTACAATCTGGACCACGGTGCCTTATTCTTTTTGACATTTTGAGCAAACGAGGTCTTAAACTATTTACTGGTTGTTTCAATTCGAAGGCGCAAACGATTCCGCACATGGCTTTTATTTGTGTTATTAATGAGGGCCCAAAAATGCATTTATAGTTCCTATTGCAAAATACATGTTTAATTAATGATTACACAAAACAACCTTTTCATCTCATATCATTAATAATTGTTATATATCATTTTGCCTAAGTGCAAATCAATTACAGGATCTAAGTTTTATCCTCGATCACCTTTAAGCTTTTGTTAACAGCGAAGACCACAAATCCAAACTAATTTTGTCATACAAATTTATAACCCAATAAAAACAACTCTCATGAAAAAATATGTTGCTATTTTATTTGTTCTAGGCGCATTTTTAATGACCACAGACATTAATGCCCAGGGCTTCCCTGGCCTTCAAAAAAGTCCAACAGATATTGCTTATGCTAAAGCTGATCGTCGTGCAAAACCTACCATAAAGGTAATTTACAGCAGACCGCAGAAAAAGGATCGTGATATTTTTGGAGCGCTTGTACCACATGATAAAGTATGGCGTACTGGTGCAGATGAGGCTACCGAAATCAAACTATTCCAAGATTACAATATGGGTGGCACAACTGTAAAAGCTGGGACCTATTCCTTATTCTCTATTCCAGGAGAAAAAGAGTGGACTATTATCCTAAACTCCGACCTTGATAGCTGGGGTGCTTATTTTTATGATGAAAGTAAAGATGTAGCTCGTATCACGGTGCCTATTGCCGCTACTCCGGAAACACTTGAAGCCTTTGGCGTTTATTTTAAAACTGTTGAAAAAGGATATCATATGGTACTAGGATGGGACAACACTCAAGTTGAAGTTCCTTTTTACAATTAAGACATGAAATTATAGAAGTATTTTTATAGTTACTTCTATTATAAAGCACCTAAGGAATTAGGTGCTTTTTTTATTTGGCCTTATAAGGGGCTAAGTCTTTGAGCATTTTAGCAATATTACTTTCCCAAATAAACTCTTGTTTTATATCCCTTGAGTGCTTGGTATCATGATCAAAGACGCGTTGCATGAGTTGACGTTCTTTTTCTATTTCTTGATACAATGCTTTTACCTCTGTTTGCGATTGATTACTAAAAGTGAAATTTGCTATTCGCTTCCTAAGTTTTCGAGCGTGTATTTCAGTAATATCAAAATGGGCTTGTTCATGTCTTAAAATAGTAGCAGAAGTATCACTTGCCCTATACCAACTAAAAGTGGGGTAAAAATGAGCCAGTACTTTTGAATTTTCCCTATCATAAAAACCCTGTCTGTTTATAGCAATAGAATGACTTAAACCCGTATTAGCTGTTGCCGCATAATTACTGTTATATTGCGGAAAT
>CAZDFA010000063.1:0-14252 GCA_964504555.1 uncultured Flavobacteriaceae bacterium
GTAGATTTGCGTTTGTGTTTGTGGGTTGACCACCTAGTGTTATTGCCGCCATACTAATTTATATAGGATTACAAAAATACGGAATCTGTTTGTAGGCTAAGCCGAGACAGTTTCACTATTCGCGCCTGTTAATTGTCTAATTTTTATGTTTAATGCCGCAAACAGTAAAGTCATAAATGGACTCAGCCAGTTAAAAATGGCGTATGCAAAGTAGTCCAGAACCGATACTCCTAAAACCCCACTCTGATAGGCGCCACAGGTATTCCAGGGGATAAGTACAGAAGTTACCGTACCGGAATCTTCTAAGGTACGACTTAGGTTTTCTGGGGCAAGACCACGATCTTCATATGCTTTTTTAAACATTTTTCCTGGTATTACGAGAGCTAGATATTGATCTGATGCAACTATGTTTAAACCTAGACAACTTACAACTGTACTAGCGAATAATCCAAAAACACTGTCTGCAATGCTTAATAATGATTTTGTAATACGTGCCAATGCGCCAATACCATCCATTATGCCTCCAAAAACCATAGCGCAAACAATTAAGAAAATAGTCCACAACATTCCTTGCATTCCTCCTGCAGAGAATAAACTTTTGACTTTTTTAACCACTATGAATTTCTGCAGATTATCTACTTTTATTCTTACAGTTTGATAGGTTCCGCCAAAAATAGAGGCTAGTTCTTCATTACTAAAAGTATCCTCTAAGTCATCATCATTAAATAATGTATTGAGTGTTTTATAGTTTGCAATATTTTCTAATTCTTCAGAAGTAAAATTTGATTTTTCCTTTTCATCCGAAACTTCAACAGTGGTGCTTGTAAATACAGACTGAACAGATGATGATATTTTAGATTCATTCAACCCTTCTAAAATTGTTGGTTGAAAAATAAATGCAAAAATTATAGCTAAAACGACGCCAGAGCTAAGCGCTAAAAGTGGTTTTGTTTTAAGGACAATTAGAATGATGACAGCCACAGGCACTAGAAAAAGCCATGGCGTTATGTTAAAGGTTGAGTCTATTTTATCAATAATGAATCCAACATCTGTTGCACCTGTTGAATCCTGAATAATGCTAAATATTACAAAAACAATTAAAGTAATTACTATACTGGGTACTGTTGTATATGTCATATATTTTATATGGGTAAATAAATCTGTCCCTGCCATGGCTGGAGCAAGGTTAGTGGTATCACTAAGTGGCGACATTTTGTCGCCAAAGTATGCTCCGGAAATTACCGCACCTGCAATGAGACCTGGATTTATTCCTAAGGCTGTGCCTATTCCAATTAAAGCAATACCAACCGTGGCTGATGTAGTCCAAGAACTTCCAGTTGCAATTGAAATAATAGCAGCAATAACAACTGAAGCAGGCAAAAAAATTGATGGATTTAGAACTTGTAAACCGTAATAGACCATTGCAGGAATAACTCCGCTTACTAACCACGTTCCAGCTAGTGCACCAACTAAAAGAAGGATCATAATAGGAATAAAAATGCTTTTCAAGTTTTCCCAAACTTCAACAATCATTGTTTTTAATTTGGTTCTGTTAAAAAAACCAACTATTGATGCTACTAGTCCTGCTATAAGAAGTATATATTGATTAGAATAACCCCCGAGCCACTCACCATCTTTAAAAAAAATATTATAAGCCAGTAAAACCATTAGAATTACAACAGGAGTAAGAGCTTCCCAAATACTTAACTCCTTATTATCAATAATTTTCTGATCTTCAATTTGGATTTCTGAGATTGGGTCTTTGTCTGACATAGGCTGTGGATTAGGATTGGTAATTTAGGAATTTTGCTTTGAATTTTAAATGAAGCTATTGTTTTGTTTATAAGTAATAAGGTGATTTTATATTTTCTTACAATAACTGTACACCCTACGTTTTTGGGTAGTTCACCGAGGTTTCTAAAAATCTAGTCGAAAAGTTATATTTTATTTTGTTTAACTCGTTGGAGTTAACCAAATTTGGCGCACCCAACTCATAATGATTATGAGAAAATTGCAGCAAAGTCCTTCATAAGACTGGGTTCAATGTCCTGTTAACAGCCAACCCGCCGTCTCACTTTTTTCAGAATTATTTATAAAGTACAAATTATAATGCGAGTGCATTTATAATTTTAATTTGTCGCAATGGCAAGTATATCGATGCCCCAATTGATACTACTGACCTAAATGTAGATGCTATGTGTTTAAATAATGTATAAACACTTTAATTCAAGAAATATGAAATTTGTAGTTCCATTGATTCAAGCAGTAAAAGAGCAACAAGATTTAATTGTTGATCAAAAAAATAAAATTGCCACATTAGAAGATAGATTGCAAAGACTTGAGCAGCTTTTTGTAGCACATGCAAACTAAAGTATAGTCTTTACCAAATTTAAAAGATGAGTTTTACCTTTTAAATCATTGGTTGTGCTTTATTGAGTTTTTGTATATCTAGAAGTATCACATAATCGTGATATTTGATCTTTGGTTTGAAAGTCTTTTAGAATATAACGCAGTACCTCATATTGTCTGTACAAATTATTAATTGGTGTCATATTACATGACCCAAGCTGGAATGCTTACAAGATTGAATGTGTTAAATCGATTTTTAGGCTTTCAATAGTGTTTTGTATCGTTGATTTTATCTAAATATTCATCAAAGACTTCTCTTTTTCCTTGTTTACTCCTTAAATAGATAGAACATTTGTGCACCCTCCCTAAGTAATATATAGCATTTAGGCTATTTGTGTCACACACTTTTTAAATTTCCCCATACCTCATCTATTATACTTTTAAAAACCACCCAATTTGAAGAACCAACCACTGTCACGACAGCCCCCCCCATCAGTAAGATATATTGATTAGAATATTCATCGAGTAATTCATCATCTGTTACGTTAAGAAAATAGTATAAACCAACCTATCGACAATAACAATAACCAGTATAATAGCTTTCCAAATATTTGCCTGCTTGTTTTCTACTATTTTTCATTTTGTTTGTCCTGAGTTTGACTATCCATACAATCTAAATTCTCAGATTCGCAATACAGTCATTTTATGGGACATAAGTAATAGTAATTTTATGATTTGACACAATTTTTGCTGCGGTAAAACCGTAGAATAAATATACATTTGCCGTAAAAATGAGTTAATTTTTATTTAAATTTGTGTATTTCATCGAATTTTTATAACACTTCATCGAAATGCAAAGATCTGGTTTATAGTGTATTTTAATATTATGTAAGTTCGCAGTCCCAAATCGTATGTAATGAAAAGGTTATTTATAATTGTTGTTACAATTTTGGTAGTTTCAATAACTACAACTACAAGTGCTCAAGTAGGTATAAATACTACAAATCCACAATCGGCTCTTGATATTAGCTCAACAAACACAGTAGCTCCAGAAAATACAGATGGAATACTAATACCTCGTATCAGTAACTTCCCAGCTACAAACCCTGGAGCAAATCAACAATCGATGCTTGTTTATCTAACTAATGATTTAATAAATGTTAATATAAGTGGGACTCCCCAAGATTATGATTTAGGTTTTTACTATTGGGATAATACAGTTCCAAATTGGATTCCATTGACTAGTACTGCAGCTGGAAAGGGAGGAGCTATGGGTTGGAGCATAGATGGTAATGATAATGTTACTAGTGGTACAAATTTTATTGGAACTATTATTGATGAAGAAGTAGACTTTAGAGTAAACAATAACTTTGTAGCACGTCTCACAGAGCTTGGACAATTTGAACTAGAAGCTAATAATCAATCACTCTTTATAGGGGCTCAAGCTGGAGAAAATTATAATCCTAATAGTACCGGAAGCAATACATTGGTTGGTTTTCAATCAGGAACATCAATTAGTGTAGGGCATGATAATACAGCATTAGGAACTTTTACTTTAGGAAATATCCAATCTGGAGATAGAAACACGGCCATAGGTAGAGGTAGTGGATCGACATTAAGAACGGGGAATGATAATATTTTTATTGGTTACAATGCTAATGTTCAATCCGCCAATGTTGGATCTAGTATCAACATAGGTGTAAATGCTGTATCAGGAAATAGTGGAACTATTCTTATTGGAAGTGATACACAGGGTGATTCAAACGACGCTATTATTATCGGAACCGAATCTCTTATTACTGGGGGGTCTTCAGGATCTATCATTTTAGGGGCAGACTCTGAAATTAATGGGCAATCATTTCGTTCTATCGTATTAGGTAATAACTCTTTAATATCAGGACAAATTAACAATAGCCTTGCTTTAGGAAATAACATCACTATTAATGGAGGAAGATCTAATACTGTAGGTCTAGGAAATCAAGCATCTCCAACACAATCAAATCAAATACGATTGGGAAATACTTCTATAAATAATATTATGGGACAAGTGCCAATTACGACAACATCTGATGCTAGATTTAAAGAACAAGTATCTCAAGATGTTGCAGGTCTAGATTTTATAACAAAATTACGTCCTGTAAGCTATGTTTTTAACAAAGAAAAATTAAGTTCTTTTTTAGGAGAGTCTACAGTTAAAAAAAGTACTGGAAAACGCGAAGTAGGATTTTTAGCCCAAGAAGTTGAAAAAACAGCGCAATCAATAGGGTTCGATTTTTCTGGTATAAAAACTCCTAAATCTAATACTGATATATACGCATTATCATATTCTTCTTTTGTTGTGCCTCTTGTAAAAGCGGTACAAGAACAACAAGAGATTATTGAATCTCAGAATAAAAAAATAGATGTACTTGAATCGCGTCTTAATAAATTAGAAGCTCTTGTAAAAGGACTTAAATAAAGCATTATTTTATTGTGACAATATTTGTAAAAGTCTGAAATTACCTAATTTCAGACTTTTATTATTTATAGTAGGTTATGTACACTCTTGATTCGTGTTATTTTGATGGTAATAATTTGTAACCTGAAAATAAACAATGATTTTTTAGCAGTATCCATTAGAAAATGAATCCTACGCAATGAGCTTTAAATCGGAATGCCACAAAAGAGAGAAGAAGACAAAAGGAAAAGCGATAAGAAAATGATAACTGTGATCATTTTTGATCGTGGAGATAGAAAATTAAACAAAGACTATACTAAAGTAGTTCAGGACCGTAGTACAAAAATCTTGTGTTGGAAACACATATAAATAATCATATGAGTTTACTGACAAATAGCTGGGGTAGTTAAGGAAGTCATGTTTGCAGCAAATTATAGTTTTGATGTATCAATAAAACCAGAGCAGACCTCTCTATAGATATTTATATAGTATTCTATTATTTAATTTGAACCCTCTTATCCGGCGGTTCAAGAGCAGCAACAATTTATAAAGAATCAGGAAGGTTGACCCAGTCATTTAAAGGTTTTATTGACTCCAGAGGAATATTGTCAGTTGCTTATTGTTTATCATTTGTGCAAATCCGTATCACATTTTCATAGTGTGGTTTTAGATTATCTTTGCTTCAAAATTACCTGAATGAATACTCAAAAGCTGTTAGGGATAGAGTTCTTTTTACTTTTTTTTCTACTTCCTATAAGTTTAATAATGCCTTATAATCCCTGGGTAAAGTTTGGTTTGATCATTGGAGGGTTTATCTATATAATATTCATTTTACTGCGTAAGACTAAGGTTCGTTTCCGTATAAAACAACGTATTGCTTGGAAGACCTTTTGGAAACGCATTTTGTTAAGCTTTTTCATTATTGCTATCGTGACGGCAACCTATGTCTATATAGTAGATGCCAATAAATTATTTTGTGTTCCACGCACTAATACAAGATTGTGGGTACGCATTTTATTTATATATACGTTCTTATCTGTATGGCCACAAGAGATTATTTATAGAACCTTCTTTTTTGAACGTTATGGTCACTTATTTAAGAACGAACGTTTGGCCATTATTATCAACGCTGTTGTTTTCTCCTTGGCTCACATATTACTTCAAAGTACATTAGTCATTGTACTCACATTTATTGGCGGATTGTTGTTTGGCTATACCTACGTTAAAGCACGATCTACAACACTGGTATCTATAGAACACGCATTATATGGAAACTGGTTATTTACTGTAGGAATGGGTGGGATGCTGGCTTTTCCAGGAATGGGAGCTTGTTGACTCTATTTGGCAGAAATTTTCTACGAGCATTTAGATGTTTGCCTGAAATAAGAACTTGCCGAATGCAAAATGATTTTAAGTAGAAGTTTAGCTCTGGTTTTGATCTTGATTTGAAATTGTTAGGAAAACTTTGCAAATTCGACTCTTGTGTGGAGCTTACAAAGCCTTAAATTTATCTAACCAAAAAAAGTAAAATATGAGTTCTTACGATGTTGCTGTTATAGGTTCAGGTCCTGGAGGATATGTTGCTGCGATACGCTGCGCCCAACTAGGAATGAAAACAGCTATTATAGAAAAGTATGATACCCTTGGAGGTACCTGTCTTAATGTAGGTTGTATTCCTTCAAAAGCATTGCTTGATTCCTCACATCATTATGAAGATGCAGTTAAACATTTTGAAGATCACGGTATAGAAATTCCTGGAGAGGTAAAGTTTAATCTAGAAAAGATGATTGCCCGTAAACAAGGTGTTGTAGATCAAACAACAAAAGGGATCGAATTCTTAATGGATAAGAATAAAATTGATGTTTACCATGGTATAGGATCTTTTAAAGATGCTACGCATATTGATATCGCTGCTGCAAAAGGGGAGACGCAAACCATAGAAGCCAAATACACTATCATAGCTACGGGGTCAAAGCCAAGTACATTGCCGTTTATCACTATTGATAAAGAACGGATTATAACATCTACCGAGGCGTTAAAACTTAAAGAAGTGCCTAAACATTTAGTTGTTATTGGCGGTGGTGTTATAGGTTTAGAACTCGGACAAGTGTATAAAAGACTTGGAGCCAATGTAACGGTAGTAGAGTATATGGATCGTATTATCCCTACAATGGATGGCGCACAGAGTAAGGAAATGCTTAAAGTTTTCAAAAAACAAAAGATTAAGTTTGCCTTATCTCATGGAGTGACTGCTGTTGAACGTAATGGGGATGAGGTGATTGTAAAAGCTACCGATAAGAAGGGACAAGAGGTCGAATTTAAAGGGGACTATGTACTTGTTTCTGTAGGTCGTCGTGCGTATACAGATGGGTTAAATCTGGAAGCCGTAGGTATTGCAACAGATGATAGAGGGAGAGTGGCAGTAAATGATCATTTAAAGACTAATGTGGCAAATATATATGCTATAGGAGATGTGATTAAAGGAGCAATGCTAGCGCATAAGGCAGAGGAGGAAGGTGTATTGGTAGCAGAAAGCCTTGCTGGACAAAAACCACATATTGATTATAATCTTATCCCAGGAGTTGTCTATACTTGGCCAGAAGTAGCATCAGTAGGGCAAACAGAAGAACAACTTAAGGAAGCGGGTACTGCTTATAAATCAGGACAATTTCCTATGCGGGCTTTAGGACGCAGTCGTGCTAGTGGTGATACTGATGGATTTGTTAAAATTCTGGCAGATAAAACAACAGATGAAGTACTAGGCGTACATATGGTAGGCGCTCGTGTAGCCGATCTCATTGCAGAAGGGGTGACGGCTATGGAATTTCGCGCAAGCGCAGAAGATATGTCGCGCATGAGTCATGCGCACCCTACGTATGCCGAAGCAGTTAAAGAAGCTGCTCTGGCAGCTACAGAAGACCGACCATTACATATATAATAGGATCTAGAATAATAGTGATAAGCCTCGACCTTTATCGAGGCTTTTTTTGTATAATAAGTACTGGTTTAAGCAGTAAAATCGGTATTTTTACAGGAATAATTATCCAATAATCTTCCACGATAATTGCCTTTGTTGTGTATAGAAAAACACTTAAAATCTCCATTTTATTTATCTACCTCATTATTATAGCAGGTGCTGTGGTGCGTATGACAGGAAGTGGTATGGGATGTCCTGACTGGCCCAAGTGTTTTGGATATTTAATACCTCCTACTGAAGAAAGTGAACTTATCTGGGAAGCACAAAGGGATTATAAATCAGGGCAGGTTATTATAGTTAATGAAGCGCTACGCGTGGCTGAACATGATTTCACATCAGGAACAACATATAGTCCTGAAAATTGGGAAGCCTATGAAGCTCATGACTATGCCGTGTTTAACGTATGGCATACCTGGATTGAGTATGTAAATAGATTAATCACCGCACTTGCAGGAATCCCTATACTTTTAATGATTTATTTTTCATTTTCTTTTTGGAGAGGATATCCAAAGAAAATAGTTGCCTCTTTTAGTGTGTTGTTACTTATGGGGTTTCAATCATGGTTGGGGAAAGAAGTAGTAGATTCTAATTTATTACCAGTTAAGATAACCATACATATGGTGGTAGCACTTTTCATTCTTGCTTTACTTATGTATTTATGGTTTGTGGCTCGTGAAAAAGAAGAAGGTATTGTTAAACATACAAAACGCACACGATATTATGGATTATTTCAGAACTTAATAATTATAGCTACACTACTTACTGTGATACAAATTGCTTTTGGAACACAGGTTAGACAATATATAGACAATCGAGTTGATGAAGTAGGCTATGCGGCTAAGGAATTATGGTTGACACCGATGACCATCTGGTTTTATATCCATCGCTCATTTTCAATTTTGGTTAGTCTTTTAGGAATATACCTCTTTTGGCTAAACAAAAAACATAGGTTAGGCTATCCCTTAATAAATTGGGTTTTAATCTGTATAGGCGTTGAAGCCTTCTCTGGTATAATTATGTATTATGTTGATTTTCCTTTTGGGAGTCAGCCCTTACATTTGGTGATTGCCTCCTTATTATTCGGAATTCAATTATATGTCTTGTTAGAAAGTTGGTGGAAAACCAAGCAAGTTTCTATGATGAGTAACGCCTAAAACCTATTATATTTAAACCCTTGTAATACATCCCAAATGATCTATCGGTTTAGAGTGATATTAAATACAGAAGAAGATGTTTTTCGTGATCTTGAAATAGATCAAGAAGCGAATTTAGAAGATTTTCATAATGCTATAAGTCAGTCTTTTGGTTTTAGCGGTAGCGAAATGGCTTCTTTTTATATTAGTGATAGTAACTGGGGTCAAGGAGAAGAAATCCCTCTTTTTGATATGGGTGAAGTTCCAGGGGAAATTCGTCTAATGAATGAAACTCGTGTTGAGGACGTGGTTAGCGAAGTAGAAACCAAATTGCTCTATGTATATGATTTCTTTAATATGTGGCGATTTATGATTGAACTTGCCGAAATTGTAGACCCTCAAGATGGAGTATTGTATCCTAACCTTATGTTTGTGCATGGACAAGTACCCGAACAGGCTCCAGAGATTGATTTTGAAAGTACAAAAGAACCAACCGAAGACGATGACCATGACTTGGACGACTTCGATGATTTTGGTTATGACAATAATTGGAATTAGCAGTTTCCAGTCAGTAAAATTTAGCATCAGTAATCCCTCAATTAGTAATTCAAATAACTATTAACCCCTATGATCAATCTTTATCACGCCGAAATTCAAGAAATATCCATTCACAAAGTAGGCAATAAGAATAGGGCAGAAGGTCTTTTTGTTTCTAGGAATCCATACCTACTTACGGATGAATTAAAACCTTTAATTAAGGAGTATTTTTTTAAAGCTTTTCGCGAAAAAGAAGAAAACTATTATCGCTTTGTGCACGAGACAGATTTGGAGTTCCATCCTTTATTTCAATGGACACAGCAATTGTTTCAAAATCCAGAACGTACGCATGAGCTTTCAGCAGAAATGACCAAGCATCTCTATGATCAAAGCGAACACCCTCATATAAAACCTGGTGAAGTCTACATTTGTCATATTGAAAATGTGTCACTAGACAATGAAAAGATGAGTGCCATAGGTATATTTAAAAGCGAGATTAAGCAAGAATTTTTACAATTTAGCGAAAGTGAAAATAGTCTGGAACCCAGACTAGAACAAGGTGTGAATTTAGGAAAGTTGGATAAAGGATGCCTTATTTTTGATAAAGAGGAGGAGGAAGGATATAAGATATTATCTATAGATTCTAACCGTTATGACGCCAAATATTGGCTAGAACAATTTTTGAGTATTGATGTCTTAGAAGATGATAATTTTTATACCAAGAAGTATCTCAAATTCTGTCAAGATTTTGCAAAAGACGTAGTCTTACCAGCAGAGGACAAAAAAGAAGAGGTGCTCTTTATGAACCGAGCAGTTAATCATTTTGCTAAAAATGACAATTTTGAAGAATCGACTTTTGTTAATGACGTTGTAGATAATCCAGATTTGATCCCCGAGTTTCGCAATTATAAAGTAGAACAAGCACCTAAGTACAAAATAGAAGATCTTACAGACTTCCCTATTAGTAATACAGCAGTGACGGCGGCCCGAAAAAAAATAAAAAATGTCATCTCTCTGGATACCAACATTCAAATAAAAATGGATTTTATTAACCCAGAGAGCGCTGAACGTTTTGTGGAAAAAGGTTGGGATGAGGAGAGACAGATGTACTACTACTTGGTTTATTTTAATAAAGAACAGAAATAATCAGATTTTCTATTCCTTTCTTAAAGCATGTATTTGAGCACTTTAATAATTAAAGGGCCAAAGATTCATTGTAACAAAAAATACTCCAAGACGTCTAGTTACAATAAGCAATCAAAAAACGGCTTTTCTTGGAAACAATTCTCACGCTTAACAATTTGACCAAGCACTACGGAGCAGTCAAAGCGGTTAATGACCTGTCCTTTACAATTAAAAAAGGCAATGTATATGGCATTTTAGGCCCCAATGGTAGTGGTAAATCTACCACCTTAGGAATGGTATTAAATGTAGTGAATGCCACTCGGGGTGGTTTTCATTGGTTTGACGGATCAGACACCACTCACAACGCGCTTAAAAAAGTGGGAGCAATTATTGAACGCCCTAATTTTTACCCTTATATGACAGCCGTTCAGAATTTATCATTGGTGTGTCAAATTAAAGGAGTGCCAAAAGCTAAAATTGAGGAAAAGCTGGATATTGTTGGTTTACTAGAGCGTAAGGATAGCAAGTTCAATACCTTTTCACTAGGTATGAAACAACGCTTGGCTATCGCATCTGCCTTATTGAATGATCCTGAGATATTAATTTTGGATGAACCCACTAATGGCCTTGACCCTCAAGGGATTCATCAAATACGGGAGATCATAAAAAAAATAGCAGCAAATGGAACTACCATCCTTTTGGCTAGTCATTTACTAGATGAAGTAGAGAAAGTATGCACCCATGTTGTCATTTTAAGAAAAGGGGTGAAGCTCTATTCAGGAAGTGTAGATGGGATGAATGCCAGCCATGGATTTTTTGAATTAAAATGCGATGATGCAGTACGATTAAAAACCTATTTGGAAGGTGATGCCAGTTTTAGTTCTGTAAAAGAAGAAGGTGATTTGATTACTGGATATTTAAAAGAGCCACTTAGTGCTTCTGATCTCAATTCAAGACTTTTTAAGCAGCATATTGTCCTTACACATTTAGTACAGCGCAAAGAGAGCCTAGAAGAACAATTTCTACAACTAACTAACAACCAAAACTAAGCCTGCTATGTTAAGATTATTAAATATAGAATATCAGAAACTACGTTGGAATAAGATTTCGAAGGTTTTAATATTAGGCTACTTTATTTTGTTGTCAGCGATAGCATTATTGACCTTAGTTGAAATACCGATTATAAAGGTCAAATTGGCTTCTCAAGGTATCTTTAATTTCCCATTTATATGGCATGGTAATACTTGGCTCGCGGGAGGATTAAAGTTTTTTTTAGCAGTAGTAATCGTTTCAATGACTGCAAATGAGTATAGCAATAGAACCTTAAAGCAAAACTTAATTGATGGGCTAAGTAAAAAGGAGTTCATACTTTCTAAGTTCTTTACCGTTATTATTTTTTCGGCTATTTCGACTGTTTTTATTTTTATTTTAAGTTTGATTTTAGGTCTGATTTACTCTGATTTTAATGAATTCTCCATTATTATTAGAGATATGGAGTTTCTGTTTGCCTTTTTTATGAAACTGGTCGCTTTTTTTTCATTCTGTTTATTTCTAGGGATTTTAATAAAACGTTCGGCTTTTGCATTAGGACTACTACTTTTTTGGTGGTTTATTGAGGTTATTATTACCATTATAACTGCTGTAATAGAAAAGAAATATGAATTTGAAGGTTTGCGAAATTCAATTACTCAATTTCTCCCTCTACAATCTATGAGTAATTTGATAGAACATCCTTTCACAAGGCTAAATGCAGTTCAGAATGCTGCCAATCAATTACAGGCTGATATAGGAATTGATTACGCTGTACATTGGTATGAAGTGGCTATTGCCTCGGTTTGGATATTCTTATTTATTTACTGGTCATATGCCTTATTAAAAAGACGAGATCTGTAAAAATAACTTCATCCATTTTGACTTAGATTTTATTGGCTAGTTTTGCAGCATGCCTAATAGCTTTAGAGACTTGAATCTCAATAAATTTTTATGGAATGCCCTAGATGATCTTGGTTTTGATCAACCAACTCCTATTCAAGAAGAGAGCTTTTCACCCATTCTTTCTGGTCATGATGTCGTAGGGGTAGCACAAACGGGTACTGGTAAGACTTTGGGGTATATGCTACCACTACTCAAGACGCTTCCTTTCTCTAAGCAAGACCATCCCCGTATTCTGGTATTAGTGCCAACCAGGGAGTTGGTAGTTCAGGTGGTAAAAGCAATAGAAGCGGTGAGTACCTACCTTTCCGTTAGAACCTTGGGCGTTTATGGTGGTACAAACATCAACACGCAAAAAGCTGCCGTAGCAGAAGGGCAAGATATTATTGTGGCCACACCAGGGCGTTTGTATGATCTAGCGGCTTCACGAGCATTGCAGCTTAAAAGCATACAAAAATTGGTCATAGATGAAGTAGATGTAATGCTAGATTTAGGATTTAGACCACAATTGCAAAACATTCTTGATATACTTCCAGATAAAGTACAGCATATACTTTTTTCGGCGACTATGAGCGAAGCGGTAGAAGAACTATCACATACCTTTTTCAAAAGCCCTTTAAAAATAACAACCGCAGCTAGTGGTATACCACTAGACAATATCAAACAAAGGAGATACAGGTTCCCAAATTGGTATACCAAGGTCAATTATTTGGTGCAAGAATTGGCGCAAGAAGATTTATATTCTAAAACACTAATTTTCACAAAAAATAAGCGCAGAGCAGATCTCTTATTTGAACAACTTACTGAAGCATTCCCCGGGGAATGCGCCGTTATTCATTCCAACAAAACTCAAAATTATAGACTACAGCAGATAAAGTATTTTGAAGAAGGCGAAGTGCGCATCCTCATTGCTACCAATTTAATGGCTCGTGGTATTGATATAGATAATATTACCCATGTAATCAATATGGATACGCCACAGTATCCCGAAAATTACATACATCGTATTGGTAGGACTGGGCGTGCTGGAAATCATGGTGTAGCCCTACTCTTTACTTCCCCTTATGAAGAGGAGTTTTTAAAAGAAATTAAGCAAACAATAAATCAAGAAATTCCTATTGTCGCAATTAGTAGTGATTTAGTATTGGCCACTCAACTCTTACCGGAGGAGCGTCCTAAGCATAAAGAAATTAATAACCCTATAAAGTCTACTTCCCTTGGCGATGAAAAAGGAAGCGCTTTTCAAGAGAAAAAAGAGAAAAATAAAAAGGTAAACCAAGGCGGATCATATAAACGTAAGATCAAACAAAAATATAAGAAGCCTAAAACCCGTGGGGACAAAAATTATAATAAACGAAATAAGCGAAACAGATAAATCTTCTGAACTGAAAATACGTCATCATCTAGTTTTTATGAAGATCCTAATGCAGCGACTTAAAACCAGTATGATTTTCCGTGTTGCTTGTAACTTCAATTGCCCTTATGTAGTGTTAAAAAAACGGTCTGAATATATAATCCAGACCGTAACAATTTCTATCTAAATTTAGATTAGTAGATAAAACAAGTTAAACCACCACCGAAACTGGCACATACTCCAGGACAATTACAATGCCCGTTACTGAAACATTGTTGTCCTTTATAGTTACAGTTGTCATGACATCCTGGGAATTTACCACCATTAACATCTAATTGCTCACTTTTGTTTTATATATCCGCAAGTAGTCCTAAAGTGAATTAATTTTCGTATATTCTATTGAATTTA
>CAZDFA010000064.1:0-14172 GCA_964504555.1 uncultured Flavobacteriaceae bacterium
CAATAGACTTGATCAATTTTACAAGGATAGTATTATTTCCTGCATATAGTCTTTCTTTTAATTTTATTCAATTAATGATTGTTTTTAAAGAACATTAATAAATGTTATTGATTAAAATCATTGATTTGTTGTGTGTTTCACAACTTTTTTTCGATAAAAAGTGCATATTTCCTTAATAAAATTTATTTAAGTGAGGTGTTTTTGGGAGGAAGAACTATATCTCTACTGTGTATATTAATGATATTTTGCTGTAACTGGACTAAAAATGTAACATATTGAGGTTATAATAATTCTGTACATAGCAGTTTGCCTTATTTGCGATCCTGATTTAAAATGTGAAAATCATTTTTTGAGATTACTCCAAATCTAAAATAATGAAGTCAACAACACCTACTCTAAGAATGGTTGCATCTTTTTTGATGTGTACTATTTTGGCAATGCTTACAAAAAAAGCAATTGATCAAAATAACGCAGAACTTCTTTTGTTTGGGGGCTGGAACTACCACGAATACAAGTAAATCCTATGGTGCGACAAGCGCAGTATATACTAATATTAACTATGATACGGCTACGGGTTTTGTTTACAATTCTAGATTTAGAATAGTGGTGCTAGAGTTAGGTACCTATAGTCAGCACTTACAAGGAGCTGTTTTTGCGGGAAATTTAGTTCCAGAAGTTGCTTTTGGTGTTACTTTCGGTGATATGGATAGATTAGATATTAACGCTATTTATCTGTAAGACTAGTATTGATTGTATGAATATAATTGAGCACTTCTTCTCTACCTAGTCCTGAGGAAGAACTGCTTGTAAAATACGGGGGAAATTCCTCCCAAAGACCAGAGAGCATTTCTGTTTTGTAATTTTCAATATTGCTGTTTAAGGTGTTAGGTTTAAGCTTGTCTGCTTTTGTGAATATGATTGCAAAAGGAATTCCTTCCTCGCCAAGATATTGCATAAATGATTTATCAATGCCTTGGGGCTCGTGCCTGCAGTCTATTAGTACGAAGGCAGAGACTAATTGTTTGCGTTTTTCAAAGTAACTGGTAATAAACTTTTGAAAGGTCTTTTTGGCACTTTTAGATACTCTCGCATAACCATAGCCAGGTAAGTCTACTAAATGCCATTTTTTGTTGATTAAGAAGTGATTTATTAGTTGAGTCTTTCCTGGTTTTCCAGATGTTTTTGCAAGATTCTTACGTTGCGTAAGCATATTGATTAAAGAAGACTTACCTACATTAGAACGTCCTATGAATGCATATTCAGGTATGATGGAACGCGGACATTTAGCAACATCTGTATTACTAACAACAAATTCTGCGGATTTAATTAACACAACAGTAAATTATAACTTTCTTTTGGTCAGCCAGCCTAATAATATTTCATTGAATGCTTTAGGTTGTTCCATCATAGCAGCATGTCCACATTTATCTATCCAGAATAATTCAGAATCAGGCAATAATTTGTTGAAGTCCTCAGCTACTTCTGGTGGTGTCACATTGTCATTTTTACCCCAAATGATGCAAGTAGGGGTGTGCATGTCAGGCAAATCTTGCGCCATGTTGTGACGTATAGCACTCTTAGCAATAGCTAGAGTTTTTAATAATTTATTACGATCATTAACTGTTTCATACACCTCGTCTACAATTTCTTTCGTGGCAACTGCAGGATCATAAAAAACAGCTTCGGCCTTTTGCTTGATGTACTCATAATCTCCACGCTTAGGATAGCTTTCGCCCATTGCGCTTTCGTATAAACCTGAACTACCTGTGATTACAAGTCCCTTAACACGTTCTGGATATACCTTTGTGTGATATAGCCCTACGTGACCACCCATAGAATTTCCTAATAAAACTACATTATCAAATCCTTTATGAAGAATGAATTCATTTAAGTATTTGGCAAAACTTTTCACCCCTGTTTTGGTAAGAGGCATCGAGTAAACGGGCAGTTCAGGGATTATAATTTTATAGCCACTACCTGAAAGAAAACTTGTAACAGCGTCAAAATTACTAAGCCCCCCCATAAGACCGTGAAGTATAATTATAGGAGTTCCTTCGCCTTCTTCTAGATAGGTGAATTTACCTTCGGTAATTAGATTGTGCTCCATAAAATAGTGCCCACTTCAAGAGTGGGCAAATATAGGTATTTAATACGTATAGATTTTATTGTGATTTAACGAAAGCCTTATTCATATAGCTTCGAGTCAAGTGAGCTAGAGTCATTCTGAAGTTATAATAGAAGTTAATTACTAAACCTATAAGGCAGAATGTAAAAGATAGCCAGATCGATAAGGGAGAAGGTGTAAAAACTTATCAACAAAGTGGTATTATGTGGTAAAAAGTGGTAATTTTTACGTTATATTTGAACAATACAAGGGATTATTCTGCTTATTGATGATCAATCTTATTGGGACATACGAGTGTAAAATAGATGCTAAAGGGAGGTTTATGCTGCCGGTTGCATTTAAAAAACAGCTTTCACCTGCATTGCAGCAAGGTTTTGTTTTAAAGCGGGCCGTTTTTCAAAAATGCCTTGAAGTGTATCCTTTAGAAGAGTGGAATAAGCTTTCTCAAAAAGTAAATGCGCTCAATAGATTTAATAAAAAGAATGATGAATTTATTCGCCGCTTTAATGCCGGTGTAAAAATGATTGAAGTTGACGCTTCGGGCAGGTTTTTAGTGCCTAAAGATCTATTGGGTTTTGCGCAACTCAAAAAAGAATTAGTAGTTAACGCTGCCATTAATATACTAGAGGTTTGGGATAAGTCGCTTTATGAAAAGGCTATCGATGATGCTACTAGTGATTTTGGAGATTTGGCAGAAGAAGTAATGGGGGGTCAAAATGATGTACCTGATGGATTATCATAAATCAGTATTACTCAATGAGTCAATAGAAGGTCTTGGTATCAAGCCAGAAGGTGTTTATGTTGATGTGACATTTGGTGGTGGAGGCCATTCCAAGGCTATTCTTGAACAACTGAATAATCGGGGTAAACTATATGCTTTTGATCAAGATGATGATGCACAGGAAAATATAATAAGCGATTCTAGGTTTACTTTAATTCCGCATAATTTTAGACATATTAAAAGGTATTTGCGTTTTTGTGGAGTCCAGGCTGTAGATGGAATTTTGGGTGACTTTGGAGTGTCTTCCCATCAGTTTGATGTCGCAGAGCGTGGCTTCTCAATACGCTTTGATGGAGCTTTGGATATGCGGATGGATCAAAAAATAAAGCGTTCGGCTTATACGGTTGTTAATACGTATGAAGAAGAAGAGTTGCGTCAATTATTTTGGACTTATGGAGAATTACGCAATGCCCCAAAACTGGCTCGGGCAATTGTACATGCAAGAAAAGAAAAATCTATTACAACAAATGAAGGGTTAAAAGAAGTGCTCCTGCCTTTTTTGCCAAAACGCAGAGAATTTAAAATGTTGGCTCAAATTTTTCAGGCAATTCGCATTGAGGTAAACGAAGAGCTTGATGTGCTAAAAGAATTTTTACAGCAAACGGCACAATTGCTAGCGGTAGGAGGGCGTTTAAGTCTTATAAGTTATCACTCTCTAGAAGATAGATTAGTAAAACGTTTTATACGTAATGGTTTGTTTGAAGGAGAGCCCGAAAAAGATATGTATGGGAGGGTAGAAGTACCCTTTAAAAAGGTAGGAAAACTCATTACTCCTTCTGAAGAAGAACTACTAGCAAACAACAGGTCGCGTAGCGCAAAATTGAGAATAGCCGAACGGATATAAGTATGGCCAGAACTTTTTATAACATAATTAAAGGTAGGTTTTTGGTAGATGAAGATGCCGTAAAAAACTGGCGAATGATTCTATTCCTTTCTTTTTTAGCATTAATAATGATTGCTAGTTCTCATAGTGCAGATAAAAAAGTACATAGTATAGCAGCTATGAAGGAAGAGGTTTTAGAAATGCGTAGCGCATATCTAGATGCGCGTAGAGAATTGCGCAAACTAAAGGTGGAAAGCTCGGTAGCCAGAAAATTACAAGAACGTGGTATTAAGCCATCTGACGTTCCGCCACAAAAAATAATAGTAAAAAGCCACTAAGGACAACATGGCCACAACAGAGAAGAACATATTAAATAGACTGTATTTTGTTGCTGGATGTATGTTCATTTTTGCATTTTTGGTAGGCTTTAAACTTATAGACATACAGCTATTTAAAGGAGATGATTACCGTGCAAAAGCGGAAGCTACTACCGAAAAAATGGTTACCATTCCTGCTACACGTGGAAATTTGTATGCTGGTGATGGCAGTCTACTAGCAACCTCTGTTATTAAGTATGATATACGTTGGGATGCCTTATCTCCTTCTGATGAAAATTTTAATGAAAATATTCAAGGACTTAGTAATGGATTGGCAAAACTTCTTGGCAAACCATCAAGTTATTATAATGATCGACTCCGAAAAGCTAGGGCTACCAAAAATAGATATCTCCTTATAGCTAGAAAACTAGAATATGGTCAATACGTAACGATTAGGGATTTGCCACTATTTGAACTAGGGCAGTTTGGCGGTGGGCTTATTGTAGAAGAACACAAAGAACGTGTGCATCCTTTAGAAAAAATGGCTGAGCGCACCGTAGGTTATGAGCGTCAAGATGATAGCGGTTATTTCACACGAGTTGGGCTGGAAGGGGCTTATGGGCATTACCTGAGAGGTAAAGAAGGACGTCGTATGAAACAACGTATTGCCAAAGGCGAGTGGAAACCATTAGGTGTTGGTAACTTGGTGGATCCTAGAGATGGGTACGATGTTATTTCTACAATAGATGTCAATATTCAGGATGTAGCCCACAATGCATTGCTAACAACATTAGAAAAATTTGAAGCCGACCATGGATGTGTAGTGGTTATGGAAACCAAAACAGGAGAGGTAAAGGCAATTTCCAATTTGGGTAGGACGTCTGAAGGTAAATATTACGAGCGATTAAACTACGCGGTAGGTGAGTCTCACGAACCCGGTAGTACCTTCAAGTTGATGGCAATGGTGGCGGCTTTAGAAGATAAAGTTATTGACACCAGTTCTGTTTTTGACACAGAAAATGGGAAGATTAGTTATTACGGTCGCAATGTTATTGATTCAAGAAGAGGAGGGTATGGTAAGATAAGTGCGGCACGAGCTTTTGAAGTAAGCTCGAATACAGCATTCGCTAAAATGATTAACCAAAACTATAAAGACAATCCTAAACGCTTCGTGAAGCGTCTGTTTAGTATGGGGGTCAATGAACAACTAGGTATAGAAATTAAAGGAGAAGGCAGGCCATTATTTCCATATCCTGGTGATAAAAATTGGTATGGTACCACATTGCCTTGGATGGCATTTGGCTATGGAGTTCAATTGACGCCATTGCAAACCTTGACTTTTTACAATGCAGTAGCCAATGATGGTGAAATGGTAAAACCCAGATTTATAAAAGAAGTTAAAGAATGGGATGTTTCTATAGAGAAATTTGAAAAAGAAATCATCAATCCACGTATTGCTTCAAAGGAGACTATTGCCGCAGTTCAGGAAATGATGAAGAATACGGTAAAAAGAGGTACGGCTGATAATATTTATTCGCCTGTGTTTTCTATGGCCGGCAAAACAGGTACTTGCCAAACCGAATATTGGATAGAGCCAAATCGCTATATCGCTTCTTTCGCAGGCTATTTTCCGGCAGAAAACCCGAAGTATTCTTGCATTGTTGTGGTGCACAAACCCAACAAGTCCATAGGTTATTATGGAAGTACGGTGGCTGCTCCAGTTTTCAAACAAATTGCACAAAAAATCTACTCAGAGACACCTTTGATTGATGAGGTGCGTATGGTAAATAAAGAAGATAGTTCATCAAAAGAGGCCTATAAAACCTATTACGAGCAGATCAACAGAACTGATGCAAAAATTCCTAATGTAAAAGGTATGACCGCGATGGATGCCGTGGCTTTATTAGAGAATTTGGGCTTAAAAGTACGCTTCCGCGGAAACGGAAAAGTATATACACAATCCATACCTGCGGGAACTGTATTTAAAGAAAATCAAACTATAGAACTGGAGCTATCGTGATTACCTTAAAAGACATATTGTATAAGGTTGCCATTAATCAAGTCGTTGGTGGTACGCATGTAGCAATAAATGAGGTGCATTTTGATTCACGAAAAATAACCTTAAATGATCTTTTTGTTGCAGTAGAAGGCTCAATTACAGATGGTCATGATTATATTGGTAAATCGATAAATCAAGGAGCCATCGCTGTAGTTTGTGAGCAATTACCTAAGCTTATTGTTAATGGAGTTACCTATGTTCAAGTGGATGATAGTAGTCTGGCTTTAGCGATTATTGCTGCTAATTTTCATAATAATCCTTCTAAAAATTTAAAATTAATTGGTGTAACAGGTACAAATGGTAAAACCACTATTGCTAGTTTATTACATCAACTTTTTGCCAAAGCGGGATATGTCACTGGCTTATTGTCTACGGTTAAGGTTATTGTTGTATTAGAAGAATATGCTGCCACACATACAACGCCAGATCCATTATCAATTAATGCGTATTTGGCTCAAATGAACCAAGCTGGAGTTGAGTTCTGCTTTATGGAAGTAAGTTCTCATGGTATTCATCAAAACCGAATTGAAGGGCTTCATTTTGCGGGCGGTATTTTCACCAATTTGACCCATGATCATTTGGATTATCACAATTCATTTGCTGAGTATCGAAATGTCAAAAAGCGATTTTTTGACAAACTGCCTACTACAGCCTTTGCGCTGACTAATAAGGATGACAAAAATGGAGTATTTATGCTTCAGAATACCAGAGCCAAGAAGCTCAATTATGCACTAAAGAGCTATGCAGATTATAAAGGTCAGATTTTAGAAAATAGTCTTTCTGGACTACTGCTTAAGCTAAATGATCAGGAAGTTTGGGTGAAGCTCATAGGTTCATTTAACGCATATAATTTATTGGCAATTTATGCGGCGGGTTGTGAGCTTGGTTTAGAATCAATAGAAGTCTTGCAATTACTTAGTGAGTTAAATAGCGTAAACGGTCGCTTTCAATACCTGATATCTGATCATAAAATCACTGCTATTGTAGATTATGCACACACCCCTGATGCCTTAAAAAATGTGTTGGAAACTATAAACGACATACGCACCAAGAATGAAACCTTAATTACCGTGGTAGGCGCTGGCGGCGATAGGGATAGTAGTAAGAGACCTAAAATGGGTCGTATAGCCGCGGCCTTGAGCACTAAAGTTATTTTTACCAGTGATAACCCTAGAACTGAAGATCCTCAGACGATAATTGATGACATTGTCAAGGGTGTAGAACCACAAGATTTTAAAAAGACACTTACCATAACAGACCGTTTTCAGGCCATACAAACTGCTTGTCAACTGGCTCAGGAAAGTGATATTATTTTAATTGCAGGCAAAGGACACGAAGCCTATCAAGAAGTTAATGGGAAGCGTGAAGACTTTAATGATTTTGAAATTGTACAAGACCTTCTAAAAAAACTAGATAAATAATGTTGTACTACCTCTTTAAATATTTAGAAGATGCTTACAATTTGCCAGGCGCTGGACTGTTTCAGTACATCACTTTTAGAGCCGCAATGGCAATTTTATTGTCTCTTGCCATTGCAACCATTTATGGCAAGCGTATTATTTTTTTTCTCCAGCGCAAGCAAATGGGAGAGACAATTAGAGATCTTGGCCTTGATGGTCAAGCAGAAAAGGCAGGCACCCCAACAATGGGAGGGCTTATTATCATTTTGGCAACGCTTGGTCCTGTTTTACTTTTTGCCAAGCTTGAAAATATATATGTGCTTCTACTTATTGTAACCACGCTTTGGATGGGCATAATTGGATTTCTAGATGACTATAAGAAAAAAATGAAGCGGGATAAGGAAGGTCTGAAGGGAAAGTATAAAGTTATTGGTCAAGTAGGATTGGGGATTATCGTTGGGGCAACTATGTTTTTTCATGAAGACATAGTGATCAAGGAAGAACGGGTGTTAGATCAAGGTACAGCTCAAGTAGAAATTACTAGGGGTAACGAAACGGCTCAATTTGAAGCCGAACAAAAAAGCTTAAAAACAACTTTTCCTTTTTTAAAATATAATGAACTGAACTACGCCAAATTGATCACCTGGATTAACCCTGATTGGGAAAAGTATGCTTGGCTCATTTTTATTCCTATAGTGATTATTATTATTACTGCAGTTTCTAATGGAGCAAATCTAACGGATGGTATAGATGGTCTTGCTGCCGGGACATCGGCCATTTCAATGTTGGCGTTTGGCATATTTGCTTTTGTTTCAGGTAACATCATCCTTAGTGATTATCTCAATGTAATGTACATACCCAATAGCGGGGAAATGGTAATATTCATAACCGCTTTTGTAGGTGCCTTAATTGGATTTTTATGGTACAATGCCTATCCAGCACAAGTTTTTATGGGTGATACAGGGAGTTTGACGATAGGTGGGATTATAGCAGTATTGGCCATTGCTACACGTAAAGAATGGTTAATCCCTATTGTATGTGGTGTGTTTGTGATGGAAAATCTTTCGGTAGTCATGCAGGTGAGTTATTTCAAATATACCAAGAAAAAATATGGAGAGGGCAGACGCATTTTTTTAATGTCCCCCTTGCATCACCATTATCAAAAGAAAGGAATACACGAAAGTAAAATAGTTGCACGGTTCTGGATTGTGGGCATATTGCTCGCTATTCTAGCTATAGTGACTTTAAAAATTAGATAATGAATTCATTCGCTTTGGCAAAAGGGTAAACTATTGTGAGTAAAAGAGTAGTCATGCTAGGAGCAGGAGAAAGTGGGGTAGGTAGTGCGGTTTTGGCTAAACAAAAAGAGTACGAAGTTTTTGTTTCTGACTTCGGAAAAATAAAGAGAAACTACAAAGATGTTCTGACAAATTTTGAAATTAATTGGGAAGAAGGCAAGCATACAGAAGCTATTGTATTAAAAGCAGATCTGATTGTAAAAAGCCCTGGTATTCCAGATGAAGTACCTATTGTTCAAAAAGCAATTAAGGCTGGTATTGCTGTCATTTCTGAAATAGAATTTGCTGCGCAGCATACAGAAGCCAGGATTATAGGAATCACTGGTAGTAATGGTAAGACAACAACTACTATGCTCACCGGTCATCTTTTGAAAAATGCAGGATTGAATCCTGGAATTGCCGGAAATATTGGAGATAGTTTTGCACAGATGGTCGCTACTAAAAAGCTAGAAATTTTTGTGTTGGAGATAAGCAGTTTTCAATTGGATGGCATTGTAGATTTTGCGCCACATATTGCAGTTATCACTAACATTACACCAGATCATTTAGATCGATACGATTATGATTTTAGCAACTATGTAACCTCCAAATTACGCATAGCCCATAATCAAAAAGCAACAGATTTTTTGATTTATGATGCCGATGATCTGGCAATTGCGCAAGGGTTAAAAGATCATCCAGTTGCCTCGCAATTACTTCCCTTTTCCATTTCAAAACCTGTGCCACAAGGTGCTTATTTAAAGGATGAAACCATACATATAAATCTAAATAATACCCAATATACTATGACCATTGATAATTTTTCACTTCAAGGGCAGCATAATATTAAGAATGCTATGGCAGCTGCAACGATAGCTAGCTTGCTCAATATAAGGAAGGAAACAATTCGAGAAAGTCTTGAAGGGTTTCAAGGTGTAGAACATCGTCTGGAAAAAGTGCTTAAAATCGGCAACGTGCAGTACATAAATGATAGCAAAGCAACCAATACCAATGCTACCTACTATGCTTTAGATAGTATGAGCGCACCCACGGTTTGGATTGTAGGTGGTGTAGATAAGGGTAATGATTATAACGAATTAAATGCCCTGGTTAATGAAAAGGTAAAAGCCATTGTTTGTTTAGGGACTGATAATGAAAAATTGATGAAACATTTTGGAAGTATGGTAGATGTTATTATAGAAACAGAGTCTATGTCTGAAGCCGTCAAAATAGCTTATAAAATTGCCGATAGAAACGAAAATGTACTACTATCACCAGCTTGTGCAAGCTTTGATTTATTCGAAAATTATGAAGATAGAGGAAGACAATTTAAAATGGCAGTTCGTAATTTATAAAAACAAAAAGTTTAACCTTAAAATCAATTAATAGCTACTAATTTGAAATTATCTAAAACCATATTTGCTCATCTTAAAGGCGACCGTTTTATATGGGCGATTATCGGTTTATTGGCTGTGTTTTCATTTCTTCCTGTGTATAGTGCGGCAAGCAATCTCGCTTATATAAAAGGTGATGGCAATACATTGCGTTTTCTAGTTAAGCATGGAATGCACTTGCTTTTAGGTTTTGTTATTTTAATTGGGATACATAAGATGCCGTATCATTATTTCAAAGGACTCTCTATAATTCTATTGCCCTTTGTATTGGTGTTATTAGTTGTGACACTAGCGCAAGGAACGGTGATGCAAGGCGCCAACGCAAGTAGATGGATACAAATTCCTTTTGTGGGCGTTAGTTTTCAAACATCAACATTAGCTGCAGTAGTATTAATGGTTTATGTAGCCCGCTACTTGGCTAGAATTAAAGATGTACAAGTTACTTTAAAAGATACTTTAGTTCCGCTATGGCTTCCTGTTGCTGGGGTCTTATTACTTATTCTTCCAGCTAATTTTTCGACCACAGCTATACTATTTGCTATGGTCATCACATTGGTTTTTCTAGGGGGGTACCCTTGGAAACATTTACTAGCAATAATAGGTATGGGACTTGCTGGCCTACTGTTATTTATTTTAGTGGCTAAAGCATTCCCGGATTTATTTCAAAATCGGGTAAGCACCTGGGAAAGTAGAGTGCAAAATTTTATGGATGATACAGTAGATGCAGATGCTGATTATCAAATAGAAAAAGCAAAGATTGCAATTGCCTCAGGTGGTGCCTTAGGATTAGGTCCTGGTAAGAGTGTTCAAAAAAACTTCTTACCCCAATCATCTTCAGATTTTATTTATGCTATCATCGCTGAGGAGTATGGGTTGTTGGGAGCGTTTGCCCTATTGGTACTCTATATGTTATTGCTTTTTAGACTAGTTGTGGTGGCTCATAAGGCAGATCATGTTTTTGGCAAACTAGTGGTTATAGGTGTAGGATTGCCTATTATTTTTCAGGCATTGATCAATATGGCAGTTGCCGTGCAATTATTTCCAGTTACGGGACAAACATTGCCTTTGGTTAGTAGTGGTGGCACATCTATTTGGATGACCTGCCTAGCCCTGGGGATTGTCCTTAGTGTAAGTGCTAAACGAGAGGCACAACGCAAAGAAACAGCAGAGTTAAACCCCTTAGATATTTTGAGTGAGACCATATAATGTGATCATATCTGGCGGCGGAACAGGCGGACATATTTATCCTGCACTCGCTATTGCGAAAGAAATTAAAACGCGTTTTGAAGATGCTAATATTCAGTTTGTAGGAGCAAAAGGTCGTATGGAAATGGAAAAAGTACCCAAGGCTGGTTTCCCAATAGAGGGATTATGGATTTCTGGATTTCGACGTAAGCTCACTGTGGCCAATTTGATGTTTCCATTTAAACTATTACATAGTTTGTGGAAAGCTAAAAAACTTATTAAAAAATTTAAGCCAGATGTGGTAATAGGTACAGGAGGATATGCGAGTGGACCTACCTTAAAAATGGCAAGTTTAAAGAAGATACCTTGTTTGATACAAGAACAAAATTCATATGCTGGAATTACCAATAAGCTCTTAGGTAGAAGTGTACAAAAAATATGCGTGGCCTATGATTATATGGATCGTTTTTTTCCAGAGGAAAAGGTGATAAAAACGGGTAATCCTGTTCGTAGTGATTTATTGGAAATAAGCCATAAAAAAGCAGATGCGTATGCCAAGTTTGAACTCACGCCGAATGCCAAAGTGGTTCTTGTGCTGGGCGGTAGTTTAGGAGCACGAGCAATTAATGAGCTGATCGCAAGTCATTTAGATTTTATTAAAAAGCAAGGTGTTCAACTTATATGGCAAACCGGTAAGTATTACTATGATCAACACAAACACTATGCAACAGATGCTGTAAAAGTTATGGCATACATAGATCAGATGGATTTAGCGTACGCAGCTGCAGATATTATTATTTCAAGAGCAGGAGCCAGTTCAGTGTCAGAGTTAAGTATCGTAGGGAAAGCCGTATTGTTTATACCCTCTCCAAATGTAGCCGAGGATCACCAAACCAAAAACGCCCAGGCGATAGTATCAAAAAATGGGGCGCTTTTACTTAAAGAAAGTGAGTTAGAAACCCATTTTGAACATACGCTAGTAGATCTTCTGGAGAATGAACATAGATGTCAAGAATTAACAACAGCAATTAAAAAGTTGGCACTACCAGATGCTACCCATACAATCGTTGATGAAATTGTTTCACTCCTTAATCCAATCACAGTTTGAATAACCTAAATCACATATCAAAAGCTTATTTCATTGGTATCGGTGGTATAGGGATGAGTGCATTGGCGCATTATTTTCTATTGGAGGGTAAACAGGTGGCAGGATACGATAGGACGGAGACATCTATTACTGCATCTCTAGAAGATAAAAGCGTAGTAATAAGTTTTAAGGATAGTGCGTCCGATATACCACAAGCATTTTTGGATAAAGAAAATACGCTAATTGTTTATACACCTGCAATCCCTAAAGAACATAAGCAGCTCAATTATTTTATAGACCAAGGATTCATTGTACAAAAAAGAGCAAAGGTTTTGGCCGAAATTGCTAATTCAAGCACCTGCCTGGCAGTTGCAGGAACCCATGGTAAAACTACGACTGCAGCTATACTAGGTCATTTGCTGGCTGAGACAGGCGCAAAAGTAACTGCATTTATAGGAGGCATTACACAAAATTATGCCAGTAACCTAATCTATAAAGGTAATGATGTCATTGTGGTGGAAGCCGACGAATTTGATCGTTCATTCTTAAACTTAAACCCAGATATTGCCTGTATTACTTCTGTAGATGCAGATCATTTGGATATTTATGACAATCCGTCTCAGGTTTTGGAGGCTTTTACTGCTTTCTCAAAAAGCGTAACAACCACTAATTTATTAGTAAACAATACAATACCTATAAAAGGGCATACCATAGGTGTTGATGATTCAAGTGATTACTCGGCTAGCAATATTCGGCTAGAAAACGGTACTTGTATTTTTGATTTAAAGTATCCGGAAGGATTACTTAAAGACTTACATTTTAACCTACCCGGCTTGCACAATTTGTCTAATGCGGTAACAGCTTTGGGAATGGCAATTAAATATGGCTCCCCAACCGCCAGCCTTCCCAAAGCTTTATCCTGCTTTTGTGGTGTAAACAGGAGATTCACCTATAGAATACGTACGAATAAATGTATACTTATAGATGACTATGCACATCATCCAACTGAAATTTCAGCAGTAAATCAGAGTATAAAATTACTATATCCCCAAGAAAAAATACTGGCTGTATTTCAACCCCATTTGTTTAGTAGAACAAGGGATTTTATAGATGAATTTGCATTGGCATTATCAACTTTTGATGCCGTGGCACTTTTGGATATTTATCCTGCACGAGAAAAACCTATACCTGGTATAACAAGTAGTGTTCTACTTGATAAAATAACAATAGCAAATAAATATCTATTGCCCAAAGATCAGGTTGCCCAATTTGTAAAAGAATCGACCTATAAGATAGTGGTGATGATGGGCGCAGGAGATATAGATAAACTCATTTTGGAAACAACATCAATTTTGCAACATGCGAGTTAACTGGAAAGGCATACGGTTTATTTGTTTGATGGCTGTCATTACAGGGCTTATGGCTTTTAGTTGGCGCAGCAATAATGCGCGGGAGATCAGAGAGCCTCTGATAAGTTTTAAGGATGAAGCCAAGCCTTATGTAACCAGAGGTGCGGTTAATAAATTGTTAATACAAAATAAAGCAGATGTTACGGGTCAAGCCAAAGAAAAATTAGATTTGAAAAAGATGGAATTACTTCTGGATAATCACCCTATGATCAGTAATGCAGATGTTTACAGTACTGTGCAAGGTGACTTGAAGATAGAAATAGTTCAAAGGCAACCTATTGCTAGAGTTTCAGGCAATACATCCTATTATATTGA
>CAZDFA010000065.1:0-14039 GCA_964504555.1 uncultured Flavobacteriaceae bacterium
ATAGACTAGTAATAGCTAGCATTACAGCTAATGGACATTAAACGGATATACAAAATAATTTTTAATCAAGCAATTGAGTGTTTCAGCGAAAGCGAAATAGCATTGAAATGACCATCTACCAAAATCAACCTCTCCCTTCTGAGTCGTCCAATCAGATATAATTAGATTCAGGTGAGGGGTTGCCACAATTAGAGTATGCATTCCATAAATAACAATAACCCATTAACGTTTCTTTAAGCCCATAAAACTACCGTCATCATTAACTTCGTGTTTCAAGATAATACACCAACCTTAAACTCTCCAAAATGAAAATTATTTTCAGATGGTTTATGCTATGCCTATTGACTTTTAGCATATCCGCAAGCGCTCAAGAAAAAAAGAAAAATCCTTTTAACGGACTAAAATTCAGAAATATTGGCCCAGCCATGACCTCTGGTAGAATTGCCGATATAGCGATTCATCCAGAAAATGAACATGTTTGGTATGTTGCTGTAGGCTCAGGTGGCGTTTGGAAAACCACCAATGCTGGTACTACCTGGAAATCGATATTTGACAATGAAAAAGTCTATTCTACAGGATGTATTACTATAGATCCTAACAATCCATCTACCATTTGGTTAGGCACTGGGGAAAATGTAGGCGGTCGTCACGCAGGTTTTGGTGATGGTATTTATGTGAGTCATAACGACGGAAAAAGCTGGAAGAATATGGGCTTACCTAATTCTGAGCATATCTCTAAAATTATTGTACATCCAGAAAATTCTGATGTTGTTTGGGTCGCATCTCAAGGACCTCTTTGGAGCAAAGGTGGTGATCGAGGTGTTTATAAGACGACCGACGGTGGAAAGACTTGGAACCGTACCCTTGGTGATACCGAATGGGTAGGTGCGACAGACCTCCTTATTGATCCCAATAATCCTGATGTATTATATGCAGCAACTTGGCAACGTCATCGTACTGTAGCTGGCTATTTGGGTGGTGGCCCTGGATCTGGATTGCATAAAAGTACCGATGGTGGTGAAAGCTGGAAACCTCTAAAAAGTGGTATTCCTGGTTCTAATCTCGGTAAAATAGGATTGGCAATGTCTCCATTTAATTCAGAAGTGATCTATGCAGCTATTGAATTAGACAGAAGAACAGGTGGCGTTTTTATGACCATAAATGGAGGTACTACCTGGACCAAGCAGTCTGATGCTGTTGGAGGCGGTACAGGACCTCATTACTACCAGGAGCTCATTGCTTCACCGCATTATGAAGGCACGCTCTATATGATGAATAATGCCGCTTTGATCTCTACCGATCATGGGAAGACGTTTACCAATATGAAACGATCTAATCAACATAGCGATAGCCACGCACTGGTATTTAAAAAATCTGACCCTAATTATTTATTAATTGGTACCGATGGTGGTTTATACGAGAGTTTTGATCATACTGAAAGTTGGAAATACGTACGTAACCTTCCTATTACACAATACTTTAAAATTGCGGTAGACGACGCCCTACCCTTTTACAATGTCTATGGCGGTACACAGGATAATGGTTCCCATGGTGGGCCTTCCCGTACGATAAGTTCTGATGGTATTGCGAGTGCCGACTGGTGGAAAACTCTGGGTGCAGATGGTGCGCAAACAGCGACTGAACCTGGAAATCCCGATATTACCTATGGAGAATTTCAACAAGGTGCTTTGTGGCGTATCGATAGCAAAACCAGAGAGACCGTTTTTATTCAACCGCAAGCCCGAGAAGGCGATCCCTTTGAACGTTTTAATTGGGATGCTCCCATTGTCGTAAGTAGTCATAATCCAAAGCGATTGTATTTCGCGTCCCAACGCGTGTGGAAATCAGAAAACAGAGGTGACGGTTGGGAACCTATCTCTGGAGATTTAACGCTGAATGAAGAACGAGTTACCTTCCCCTATTACGGGAAGCAGCAAAGCTGGGACAATGCCTGGGATGTGTTTGCTATGTCTAATTACAATACCATTACCTCCCTAGCAGAATCGCCAAAGCAAGAAGGCTTACTCTATGCAGGTACTGATGATGGTATTATTCAGGTTACCGAAAATGGAGGTGCCAGTTGGAAAAAAACTAGTCTAAATTCGATAAAAGGAGTACCCACCACTCCTTTTGTAAATGATGTACGCGCTGATCTTTTTGATGCTAATGTGGTCTATGCCGCTTTAGACAATCATAAATATGGAGATTACAAACCCTATATCATCAAGAGTACCAATAAAGGAAAGTCGTGGAAACTCATTAATGGTGATTTGCCAGACAAATTATTAATTTGGCGACTAGTACAAGACCATGTCAAGAAAGACTTGCTCTTTGCTGCTACCGAGTTTGGAGTATATTTCACATCCAACGGCGGTACCAATTGGACCAAATTAAAAGGTGGTATGCCTACCATCCCTATTCGTGATATTACCATCCAAAGACGAGAAAACGACTTGGTTGCTGGTTCTTTTGGACGCGGTATTTTTATTCTGGATGATATCACTCCCCTACGTAATTTTACACCTAGTATGAAAGATAAAGAAGCGACTCTTTTCCCTGTTAAAAAAGCGCATTGGTACAGACAATCCAGCCGAGTGGGCAGTCAGGGTGATGCTGAGTGGAAAGCCAAAAATCCACCCTTTGGTGCGACCTTCACCTATTATATGCCCAAGAAGCTAAAATCCCTAAAAGACATTAGAAAAGAAAAAGAGAAAAAAGGCGACGTAGGTTTCCCGGGTTGGGATGCTCTTGAAGACGAAAGCAGACAAGATGGGCCTAACATTCTCTTGGTGATAAAAGATGCTAATGGGCAGGTTGTAAATACCGTGAGAGGAGCCAACAAAAAAGGGTTTAATAGAGTGAGTTGGAATTTAAGTCATTCAAGCAAAAGAGGTGAGCGCCTGCAAGCACCACGTGGTCGCCGTGGCTTCTTTAGAGATGGCGCCATGGTTACACCAGGCACCTATACCGTAACCTTGGTGAAGCAACTAGATGGTACCCAAACGGTACTCCAAGGGCCAGAATATTTTGAAGTTACACCACTCTTTGATGGATCATTACCTAGAAAGTCCTATAAATCAATAAATGATTTTAGAGAAGCTACAGAAGCTTTCCAGCAGGACTTAACAGCTACCAATATTGAATTATCCAGAAGTCAGCAAAAAGTAGATGCCATGTTACGTGCATTGAATAAAGCCTCTTCACCTTCTGGTGATTTGTATTCGCGCTTACGCGAAACCAAAATTGCGCTTCTTGACATTGATCAGGAATTACATGGCAATCCAATAAAAGGCGAAATAGGAGAACGAAACGACCCCACTGCGAGTGATGGGAATTCTTTAGGACGCTTCTTAGGGAATACCTATGGCCCAACAGACGAACATCAAGGCCTATTAAACCGTGTACAAAGCCAATTGCGCAAGGTAAAAACCAAATTGCAACCTATTATTGACGGTACTATCCCAACTCTGGAAGCTGAGTTAAAACGTGCTGGTGCGCCCTGGATTGAAGGACAGGGGTTGATAAAAAATTAGAAACAAGACATTTTGGAACCAGGAATCAGGACATTAGTTGCTGGTTCCTGGTTTTAGTTGTCAAGATTTCTCTTGGTGCTAATAACCATCCCAACCTTGAAGGAAGATACACGCCTAAACAATATTATTGAAATTTAGGATTGATTCATTTTTGGTGTAATTTTACACCAAATTCTCTTGATATGGCTCGACAAAGCATTTCTTTTACAGAACTCAATTATAAATAGCTTAAAACCAATTATATACTAAAGAATGCTCCAATAAGAGTGAATTGGTAAATGACTTAATACGACAAGCTAGAAAACAACAAGTCTAAATTGACTGGATTCGTGCTAAACTCGAAAAAGCTAAAAAAAGTGGATTTACAGATGCCAGTAAAAGCGACATTTTAGCCCAATCAAAGGCAATGCTTAATGGCTAAGTATCGATTAAGCAACGAAGCCAAAAATGACTTAATACGCATTCATCACTATGGCGTGAAGAAATTTGGAATGAAACAAGCGGATAGTTATTTTGAAGCGTTTTTTGACTGTTTTGATCGTATTGCCGAACTGCCTTATTCATTTGAAGCTGGTGACTATATAAAAAAAGACTATAGACGTTATGTTTGTGGTGTAGATAGTATTTTCTTTAAAGTCACTAAAAACAGGGTAGACATCATGGCAATCATTGGAAGGCAAGACTTAAACGAAAAATTATAAATGAATATGTACTATCGTATTGCAATAGGTTGCTCAAAAAATCCTAGTCATTCAGACAGAGATCAAGTGGTTGAATTTAACAAAAAGACAAATGCACATTCATATAATCAAATATATGCCTATAAAGAAACTGATTTTGAACGATCTGAACTATAATCCATCGGTCGCTTCGCTTGATCGCCTGCATCCTACTTTATTTGTGTCCCTTTTGTAATATTAAGATATATACTTTTACCCCAAAAGCCCTCCTAAACTTCCTCCGAATTTCCTCTAATCCTGGATTTTGTATACTCCCTAAATAGGTATGTTTTTTGGTTTCTACCAAGCCAAAAATACCTTCTTGCACTTGTTTGCCAATAATCACATACGTTTCCCAGAAAAGACTTCCCTGAGTGACTAAATCATTAATCGCAGCTCCGGTAAAGAGGTGTTGGTATTTTCATAGCTGAGATGGGTATCCTTATCAATCACTTGATCTAAGGCAACGTCAAAGATTTTTAAAATCAAGATGTACAATAAGTCCGGAATCGGTTACAAATTTCCCCTGTTCTCAGGACTCGATATAACAAATTGTATGTTATGGACTCGTTAAAAATTCTAAAAGTGGCATATTTAATGAAATTAATGATATTCTCAATTTAGTGGTGCATATATTATAGATAATCAACGGTAGAATTCAATTTTAAGAGGTCTTTTAGAGTTTATGAGTATTGATTTTGGTATCTTGTATACCCTCTCAACCGAATTTCGGCAAACATCGTAATTCAGCTGCTCCCTAAGGATAGGTAGTTATGAGGAGTACTAAGTAATTATAACCATCCCATGAGAAAAATTATCCCTTTTTTTGCCCTTTTTACTGTTGTCTGTATTCAATGTAAAACAGAAAACACGCAGGACAGCCAAAGTACAATAATTGTTGAAGAAGTTCCAAATGATTTGGCTAAGGTGCCTGAATCATGGGTTACTGAGCGTGTAGCTATAGCAAAAGCTAAATTAAGCACTACAGAAGCAGGTAAGATCGTGTGGAAAGCGATGGAAGCTCATGGCGGTTTGGACAATTGGTATAACAATGGCCCTATAGGATTCCATTTTAATTACCAGCCATTAGATGGTGGTGTAGCTCGCAATACCTATCAGATCATAAATCCTTGGAATAGCACGGCACGTCATCAGGATTTTGAAGATCGCTCGAAGGAGTATGGTTGGGATGGCAAACAAGCTTGGGTAACAACAAAAGACACGGCATCTTTTAAATACAATACTCGGTTCTGGTCGATTACCCCTTATTTTTTTATTGGGCAACCTTTTGTTTTGGATGGTCAAGGTACAAATCTCGAATCGCTCGGAAAGCGTACTCATGCAGATAAAAGTTATGACGCTATCAAGGTCACCTTTGACGCAGGTACTGGAGACGCACCAGACGATTATTACGTATTGTATTTTGAGGAGAGCACCCATCAATTGGGTGTCATTCGTTATATCGTGTCCTACCCTGCCTATTTTAATAAAGGAGAACATTTACCAGAAAAATTTATGACAGTTCAAGGCTTGACAACAGTTAATAAAATTGTCTTGAGCACAGGTTATCATACCCATTGGCTGGCAGAAGATGAAACTGCAGGCGAACATATCACTACCATTACTATTAATGACATTGCCTTTAAACCAGATACCAAGTCAGCTTATTTTGAAGTCCCGAAAGAGGCAACTATTTTAGAAGGGTTGTAGTGTTTTAGAGTCATAATCACCTTCGCTTAAATAGTTCAGGGTTATTCTAAAATACTATGCTATCATGTCTATTTTCCTTTAATTAATTGATTTTGCTGTTCCATAAGTTCGCTTATGCGATTGAGCAATTCAATATCTTTAGGCGTAGTTACGCTTTCATCTTTAGGGTCTTCTGACTTAGCCCGTATTCTATTAATAAATTTAAGAACTACAAAAATGGTAAAGGACACAATTACAAAATCCAGACCAACCTCAATTAGTTTTCCATAGTTAATAGCAACTGTATTTTTTATAGTTACTCCCTGTTTAATAACAGCTTCTTATAAAACCAGTTGTTTATCTCCCAAATTAAACCCGTCTGTCATTAACGACAATGGAGGTAGTAAAACATCCTTTACCAAAACATCTATTACCTTGTTAAAAGCGGCGCCAATGATTACGCCTACGGCGATATCAATCATATTCCCTTTTACTGCAAACTCTTTAAATTCTTTATAAGTTTTAATGAACATATTTAGTTAGTTTTTAATCGATTATTAACGCAAAAAAACAAATAAATTTTTGAACCCAACCTAGCTAAAAATAATAGACCGGGACTAGATTTGTTATTCAGATTTAAGAAGTTTCTCTACTACATCCATTCCTCTACCTACGGCTCCTTCCATATATCCTCCATATTGTATAGCCGTTTCAGTTCCTGAAAACAACAGTTTCCTGTTCATATACTCTTGTTGAAATACAGGATCACCATAACGTACGGCATCAAATCTGGAACCTACATTTTTGGTTGATGTATGCTCATCTAGTGACCAATCTTTTTCTGTATAAGTTAAGTGGTTATATATTGGGTCGCCCAAGTGTGCAGCCAAAAATTGAACAATAAGTTGCTTTCGTTGTTCAATTTCAAAATGTCGAAGACCTTCATTGATAAACCCCATTAAAGCAACTGTTTTTCCATCGGTCGAACTATGGTCATATAATTCGGTAACAGGTGCGACCTGACCAATAAGCGTACCTGATAACGCTCGTTCTCGCCAAAAGGGTTTTTCAAAAACTAGGCCCATCTTTATGGCATTACTCATCCAAGTATGCGTTTGATCCATAACCCGAAGTATCGATTCTGGGAGGTTGGGTATATAGGTAAGTTGTCCTGCTAGCTTTGGTGGCAGGGTCACAATCACTTTTTCAGCTTCATAAATTCCTGCCGTTGTTTGCAACCTAATCCCATTAACCATTTCTTCAATAACCTGCACGCCGACATCACACTTGATGTATTCTTGGATTGAAGCTGCAAGACTTTCAATCAATTGTTGTGATCCTCCTTCGACACGAAAGGCTGGTGCAGCATTAGGATCTGGTTCAAAATAATGGGCAGGCATCGTATGATTGTAAATCAGAATTCCCTTTCCTTGTGTGTATTGATGAAACTTATCGATTTTCAAACTATCCAATAACTTGTGTATTTGTTCGTGATAGTTTTGAAACCAGGTTGCGCCAAGGTCGATCCCATTTTCAGTAAGAATACGCCCTCCTATTTGGGATCGGGATTCTAGGATGAGAAAATCCAGTATTCCTTTTTGTGAAAGCATTAATCCCGTGGTCAAACCAGATAGGCCTGCACCAATAATGATATATTTTGAGTTTGTCATTTAACCCTCATTCCAAAGTTGTAAGACATAGTTCGGCTTTGAGCGCAAAAGATACTGTAATAGTTAAGATAATATATATTTTTATGAAACCTTTGAGGGGTTTATTTACCCGATCAGCATATAAAATACTAGCTATTTTAATAGAATCATGATCGTTTCTCTTCACTCCTCAAGAAACAAGACTTTATAATCTTGGTTCTCTTTTACGCCTTTAATTCCTTAAAATAACGTTTGGCTTCTTTCATCACGCGTGGTGCCATATAAAGGGTAGCGATCATAGTTGGGATAGCCATTAAAGCAAAAAAACCATCAATAAGATTGATCATCATACTAAGTGAAGTTGTTGCACCAACCAATATGCTAGCAATATAAAAGTAGTTGTAGTATTTTTTATACCGTGCTCCAAGGATAAAACCTAGACATTTGCTCCCATAATACGAATAGGAGAATAGCGAGGAGATACTAAATACCGCGATACATACCAGAAGAATATAATTTCCAAAGCCTGGTATTGCTATCGCAAAAGCAGAAGCTGTCAAACTCACCCCGTTATCGCTCGAGGTTTTCCAGACGCCAGTAACCAAAATGGCTAGTGCGGTTAAGGTACACACTATAAGGGTATCAATTGCTGGACCTAACATAGCTACTAGACCTTCACGAACAGGTTGTGTTGTTTTTGCTGCGCCGTGTGCCATAGGTGCTGTCCCAATACCCGCTTCATTAGAAAAAGCACCTCGCTTTATACCAAGTACAATTAAAGCCCCTAATACTCCACCAAACATTGCCTCATCTTTAAAAAAGTTAGCATCAAAAGCATCGGTAAAAATGAGCTCGAGGTAGTAGGGCACTTGATCTATATTAACTACCAAAATCTCCAATACGGCTACAAAATAGAGCACAACCATTGCAGGTACCAATCGGGTTGCGGTATTACTAATACGGTTTAGTCCGCCTAAAATGACAAAAGTTGTAATGCCAACTAAAAAAAGACCGATCCCTAGGTTGGACCAAAAGGTAACTTCGACCCCTTGAGGTTCTAGTAAAATACTATTGATCGCCTCGGTTAATTGGTTCACATTAAAAATGGGCAAAGCGCCCACCAATCCAGCAATACTAAAAAAGATGGCTAGAGGTTTCCAGAGTTTTCCCATCCCTTCTACGATAAAATACATAGGGCCTCCTTGTATTTGTCCTTCATCATCCTTACCTCGATACATTATTGCTAGTGTCCCTGTAAAAAATTTGGTAGCCATACCGACAATGGCGCTAATCCACATCCAGAATACGGCTCCTGGACCTCCAATGGTAATAGCCACTGCTACCCCTGCAATATTCCCCATCCCTACTGTCGCCGATAAGGCTGTTGTCAAGGCTTGAAAATGATTGATCTGGCCAGGATCATTATGATCATCGTATTTCCCTCGTAAACATTGAATAGCATGTCCCAAATACCGAAAGGGTAAAAAACGGGAATAAATGAGTAAAAATAATCCTCCACCGATAAGTAGAAACAACAAAGGTAATCCCCAGACAAAGGAGGAAAAAGCTGCGATAGCTTCTTCTATACTTATAAAATTGAATAGACTTTTGATGCCTTTGAATTAATAGTTTAAGTGTTAAGATAGTTCAACACGTTTTGTTCTATACGTTCTTGAATATTGATTACATCTGCTTTAACGAAAGCATCACCCGTAATATTTTCAAATAGTTCAATATAGCGATCTGAAACCGTAGCGATATATTCATCACTCATAAAAGGCATCTTCTGCCCTTTTAGCCCCTGAAAATCATTACTAATAAGCCATTGGCGAACAAATTCTTTGGAGAGTTGTTTTTGAGGTACGCCGTTTTTCTGACGTTCTACGTAGCCGTCTGCATAAAAATAACGAGAAGAATCAGGAGTGTGTATTTCATCAATTAAAACAATCTTACCATCTGCCGTTTTCCCAAATTCATACTTGGTATCCACCAAAATAAGATCACGTTGGGCTGCTATTTCTGTACCGCGTTGAAAGAGTTTTCGGGTATAATCTTCAAGAACTACATAATCTGCTTCAGAAACGATACCACGCTTTAAAATGTCTTCTCTTGAAATATCTTCATCATGATCTCCTTTTTCTGCTTTGGTAGCTGGTGTAATGATAGGCTCTGGAAAGGCATCGTTTTCTTTCATCCCATCGGGCATAGGGACACCACAAAGCATTCGTCTACCAACTTTATACTCTCGTGCGGCATGACCAGACATATACCCACGGATGACCATCTCTACTTTAAAAGGTTCACAACGTTTTCCTACGGCTACATTTGGATCTGGTGTAGCTATTAACCAGTTAGGCACAAGATCTTCTGTAGCCTTCATCATTTTGGTTGCAATCTGATTGAGAATTTGCCCCTTGTAAGGAATTCCCTTGGGCATCACCACATCAAAAGCACTTAAACGATCTGTCGCAACCATTACAAGGAGATCATTATCTAAAGTATATACTTCTCGTACTTTACCTTTATATAATTGTTGTTGTCCTGGAAAATTAAAGTTGGTATCTGTGATGGTATCCATGGTTAGGAAATAGGTTTGAGGTTTAGTTAAATCTTGTTGCATCATCTTTTTCAATAGTGCCTACATGGTATCAATTTCTATTCTCAATATCTTTATAGGCCGAAATAACCTTCTTTACTAATGGATGTCGAATCACGTCTTTATCATCTAAATAGATCATGCCCACCCCTTTTACACTCTTTAAAATTAATAAGGCTTCTTTAAGTCCGCTGGTGACGCGACGTGGCAAATCTATCTGCCCAGGATCACCTGTAACTACAAATTTAGCATGGCGCCCCATTCTGGTTAGAAACATTTTCATTTGCGCATGGGTGGTATTCTGGGCCTCATCTAAAATGACATAGGCATTATCCAGCGTACGACCGCGCATAAAAGCCATAGGGGCTATTTGTATTGTTCCTTTTTCGATATAATTTTCTAGCTTTTCTGAAGGAATCATATCACGCAAAGCATCATATAAGGGTTGCATGTATGGATCTAATTTTTCCTTAAGGTCTCCTGGTAAAAAACCTAAATTTTCTCCAGCCTCAACTGCGGGTCGTGTTAGGATAATACGTTTTACTAGCTTTTCTTTTAAGGCACGTACGGCCAAGGCAACTCCAACGTATGTTTTACCGGTTCCTGCAGGACCAATTGCAAAAACTAAATCGTTTTTTTGTGCAAGTTCTACCAACTTCCTTTGGTTAGCCGTTTGGGCTTTGATTAATTTACCGCTAACCCCGTGAACAAGAACTTCATTGCTTTCTTTAGAAGTCTCATAATCTGCAGGCGTCTCACTAGTAAGTATGCGCTCTATAGTATTTTCATCAAGTTTGTTGTACTTCCCAAAATGCGCCATGAGCATTTCCAAACGGCGATCAAATTCTTCCAACATATCCTCGTCACCATAGGCTTTTATTTTATTACCTCTGGCAACTATTTTTAGTTTAGGAAAGTATTGTTTTATGAGTTGGATGTTAGCATTACGTTGTCCAAAAAATTCTCTTGGACTAATCTCGGAAAGTTCTAAAATCAGTTCGTTCAAAAGGCAATCAGGTTATATCGAAAAATCAGGTTATTTATTTTAGCTTTGTGTCTTACAAAGTACGTAAAATTTGACACATTGGGCGACACAATTTTAGTAGGTCTTGTTAACAAATCATAAATAGTTTTTGCAGTGGCTTCTTCTATTTGAAATGCCCTTTTTTGCTTTACTTAAAAATTACGATAATCGTATATGGCAATAATTACCCTAACAACCGATTTTGGAGAGAAAGACTTCTTTGCTGGGGCGGTAAAAGGTGCCATATATAGCGAATTAGAAGATGTGCATATCGTTGATATATCGCATTCCATTTCGCCTTTTAATAAAATGGAGGCAGCGTACATTATTCACAATGCCTATAAAAATTTTCCTGTAGGCAGTATACATATTATAGGGATTGACAATGAGTTAACGCCCGAGAATAATCATATAGCAGTAAACCTAGACGGGCATTATTTTATTTGTGCAGATAATGGCATTATAAGTCTCATTACCAATGACATTATCCCTTCTGAAATGGTAGAAATCACCATTCATGAGCGCAAAGCCAGTAATTTTACCTTATTAGATGTTTTTATAAAAGTGGCTTGTCATATTGCGCGAGGCGGTAAATTGGCTGTTATAGGCAAAACAGTTGAAGAAATACAAACCCTTCGCGGTATACGCCCAGTTGTAAATACTAGTCAAAAGCATATTTTGGGCAATGTGATTTATGTAGACAATTATGGTAATGTGGTAAGCAATATCACCCAGAAACTTTTTGAATCTATTGGCAAGGGCCGCCCTTTTACTATAGAAGCTCGAGGTACGGTAATCAATCATATTCACAAAACATATAGTGAAGCCATTAACTTTGATGTAGATAAAAGCCAGCGCGAAGAAGATGGCAAAAAACTAGCCATATTTAATACAGGAGGCTATTTAGAGCTTGCCATTTATAAAAGCAATCCGCAAACCGTAGGAAGTGCCGCTACCCTATTTGGCTTAGACTATCGAGATGCTATTACTATAAACTTCACGAATTAATGTTAGTACGAATTGTAAAAATGCGTTTCCGCGAAAGCGAAATTAACCGCTTCAAAAGCCTATTTGACGCCAACAAAGAACGTATTAGAAACTTTCCTGGTTGCAAACACCTTGTTTTATATCAGGATCAAAACGAACCTACTATATTCTTTACCTATAGCTATTGGAAAAATGCCGAACATCTAGAAGCCTATAGACATAGTGATGTTTTTACCGAAATCTGGCAACTAACCAAAGTCCTATTTGACTACAAACCAGAAGCCTGGAGTCTAGATACTATTGCTGAATTACCCTATTTGGATTTGACTTAAATAACATATTCCAAAACTCAATATAACAGTATAGTATGTTGAATTTTGGAATTTTGTTAGATATTCCGAGTATCAGATTAGTTTGCTGGAGTATTAATATCTTCACCTTTCTTAAGACGTTCCAATCCTTGGCTAAATCGGCCTTTAAACGCTTCGGGGGCTACTTCAATAGATTTAGTCATGTGCTTGATTGCATTTTTATAATCGCCTTTAGCCGAATAAATTTGCGCCAATCCATAATTGGTAGGAAATGCATTATTGCTGTTCTTAGCAGCGGTTTTCATAATCTCAAGAGCCTGATCTAAATCCCCATCTTGACGCATTTGATTCCCTACTGCGTACACTTCTCTGGCTGTTCCCAAAGGAAGTGCTTTTTTAAGAAGAGCAGTGGACTCTGCTGTATTACCTTGATTTTTTAAAATTCTAGATTTCAGGGATAGATTTGTAAAGGTTTCTTTACCAAAAGGGCCACTAATAGAAGCATCAACCCACTCCTTAGCCAAATCTATACGGTCTGCATTAAAGGCATAATTTGCCGCTTGCTCCCAGGTATCTTGCTGGAAGCCAATTGGATTACGTAAGTCATTTTTTATGCCTTCAAGAACAATATCAGTTACATTAACTTCAATAGTAAATGGTATTTCTTTCTTCTCCCAGATCAATGATAATTCTGCACTTGTTGGAGCTACTGTATTAAAAGCATATGTAAGTAATTCTGTATGGTCTTGGCGATCTACCATTTTGGTTTTAAATCGTACTACATCTTCTTTTTGATCATAAAAGTAACTTCCCCAGGAGGTTGTATTAGTAGATAAGATAACTGTTACATCACCATTTTCTTCAGGAGCATAAAACAAAGCATATTTACCTGCTTTTACAGGGTTTCCTTCTAAAGAAACATCATGGGTAAACTCAATAGTTGTATTGTAATCTGCTCCCGAACGCCAAGGCGCAGCGGTTGCAGTACCGAATCCTAAGTTGTTAAAGCCATATTGTACCAAACCTCCCCATATTTTTCTACCACGTACATAAGGTCTATTGTAGTGTATGGTTATATCAGTAATTCCAATACGTTGTGTGACTTCAGCTTCTGGGCTAGCTGCCGGTACAGTCAATTGGGCAATTGCGCTAGTAGTCGATAAGCTTGCCACTATGATAAGCAGTATTAAGATTGGTTTTAAGATTGTTAATTTCATTCAAGTAATTTTAAGATGAATATTGTGTTAGTAAATTGCCTTTTGGCTGGTTAAAATAAGGCTTATCAGTGGTAGTCGAATTCAATTTGTGACATTACTTTTGTAATCGTTATATTATTGTTAAAGACTACTACATTAATTATTGACTAAATGTTTTCACATAATGTGAAAAGCATCTTATATTTGCAGCCTTATTGGAGAAATGGCAGAGTGGTCGAATGCACCAGTCTTGAAAACTGGCGAGGGTCACACCTCCGGGGGTTCGAATCCCTCTTTCTCCGCAAAAAGCCCTGTTATCGCAATGATGATGGGGC
>CAZDFA010000066.1:0-13766 GCA_964504555.1 uncultured Flavobacteriaceae bacterium
ATAGACTAGTAATAGCTAGCATTACAGCTAATGGACATTAAACGGATATACAAAACCTTATCACTAAAATAATTGATATAAAAAAATTGTTTAAACACTTATTAGTTTTTAAACATGGAAAAGAAGCTCTTGATTATTTTATTAGGGCTTTAAAAAATGCAGAGAATAGTGGGATTCCTCAAGTGATCCTTCTTGATTTAAACATGCCCGTAATGGATGGATGGCAATTTTTAAAGGCGCTGGAAGAGTACGATCTTTCTGCATTGAAAAGCACCACATTATATATTGTGAGCTCATCAATAAACCCTACAGATATTGAATGATCTAAGGCAATAAGTTTTGTAAAAGACTTTTTCGTAAAGCCTATTTCGCCAGAAGAATTGACCAATATATTTTCTAAAAAAATTGCTTGATCATTAACTAGCGGTTTGTTCTTTTTTTGGAAAAACACGCTTGTTAAAGACTAGCAATATTCCAACTCCTGTACTTATTGCCATATCTGCAATATTAAAGATGGCATTAAAAAAAGTAAAGGTTTTACCCCCTACAAATGGTATCCAATCAGGCCAGGTAGCATTTTTAATAAAGGGGAAGTAAAGCATATCTACCACCTTGCCATAAAGTGGTTTCCCATAACCATTTCCTGAAGAAAACTGTGCGAGGGTATCTCTAGTACTTTCTGTAAAAAACACGCCATAGAAAAGCGAGTCAATAATATTCCCCAAGGCACCAGCGAAAATTAGTGAAACTGCTATTATAAGTAATTTGGGAGCATTTTCTTTAATGGAAGTATATAGCCAATATCCTATAAAGGGAACGATAATTAGCCGAAATAGACTTAAGATAATCTTACCATATTGACCCGGAATCTCGGTACCCCAGGCCATCCCTTCATTTTCCACAAAATAGATCTGAAACCATTCCTGCCCAAAAACCAATATCTTTTGGTTTAGTGTAAAATGCGTCTTGATATATATCTTTATGATTTGATCTAAAAGGAGTATCGCAACTATTAAAAGGAGAGACTTTTTTAAGGACATAGGTCAAACTGAGGTGCAAAAATAGAACATTACAACTGTTTTTCAACAACAATATTGCCGTGTACGCTTCCTAGGCTTATATTTCTAAAACCACCAATTTCTTCCGGTAACAGAACATCTCCATTTCTTGAGTTAGCTACTAAGTTTGCAGGTGGTGTTTTAATATGAATACTTCCAGAAATAGTATTTATGTTTATGCTTTCGCGAAAGCCTAATGCCTCAACCAGACAGTCTCCTCTCCCTAGAACTGCTTGAAGATTTCCAATAATTCCAACCACTGAGAGCTGCGCTAATGTTGAAGAAACAACAAGATCCATTCCTTCTGGAATTGTAATTCTCAGCACAACAGAGAGTACTTTATGAGCTGCTAGCTTATCATCAATAGCGATATAATCTGCCGTTTTCCCCGTAGTAATCTCTAAGCGATCTCTATTAATATTGGTGTGTAAGATGGTTTGAGTAGAACTTTCCCCTTCTATTTTTGTGCTAATTATAACCTCTTGCATAGGAGCAGTAGTGATCTCTATCGCAAAAATCTCATCACTTTCAATAATAAGTTGTTTGAGGTTTTTAGCATCAAAAGTTTCCTGTAGCTTTTTTTGAGCAAATGTTAGCTCTGGCAAACAAATAAAAAGTAGTAGACTGAGTCTTATAACTAAGTGGCAACTAGCATTCATTTTAAAATACTACAGGGATTATAAAAAGCCCTGTTCACTTTTAGTTTTAACTCTGCGTATTTTTTGCCTCTATACTCAAGGTGGCGTGCGGTACCAGCTTTAGGCGTTCTTTGTTGATTAGCTTTCCAGTTTCCCTACAGATACCATAGGTCTTATTTTGAATACGAACTAGGGCATTATTAAGATCTCGTATAAACTTCTCCTGTCGTATGGCCAATGCGCTATTTGCCTCTTTACTCATGGTAGCACTACCTTCTTCGAAGGCTTTAAAAGTGGGCGATGTATCGTCAGTACCATTGGTACTACTATTAAGATAGGCACTTTTTATAAGGTCTAGATCATTCTGAGCCTTGTCTATTTTTTCTTGGATGAGTGCACGAAACTCCTCAAGCTCAGCATCGCTGTAATGTACTTTGGCATCGTTTCCCATAATTTAATTTTTTATAATTGCTAATGTTGTTGTTATCCCTTCAAATTCAATATCTAATCCGTCGGTAAGCTGAGATAGCACCTCCAGATTATCAGTAAGAGTTTCTTGCTTAATATAGGCAATATTATCCAATACAGCTTCTTCTAATATACCACTACTTTTTAGTAGTACGTTAATGCGATCTGTTACTTCAAAACCAGAATCTTTTCTAAGGTTCTGAATTCTATTGACTAATTCTCTAGCCACCCCTTCTTTTTTAAGTGTTTCCGTGATGGTTACATCTAAAGCAACAGTTAAGCCATCTTGACTTGCGACTAGCCAACCCTCAATGTCTTGAGAGCTTATTTCTACGTCGCCTTTCTCCAGCATAGTTTCTTTTTCATTTATGGTAATAGCTAATTGGCCGTCACGTTCTATGGCGGCTATTTCATCTGCACCAAATTGTTGTATAGCCGTCACGACATTCTTCATATGCTTACCAAAGCGTGGCCCTAATATTTTAAAGTTTGGCTTGATCTGCTTCACTAAAATACCCGAGTCATCGCTAATGAGTTCTATTTCCTTGACATTTACCTCAGAAGTAATGAGATTTGAAACTGCCTCGATAGCCTCTTGATCTATCTTGTTGAGCACAGGAATCATAATGCGCTGCAAGGGCTGTCGCACCTTAATTTTCTCTTTCGCCCGAAGTGATAGAACCAGTGAGCTAATGGTTTGTGCCATATCCATTTTTCGCTCTAGGGAAGCATTAATATATTGATCGTCAGCTTCTGGAAAATATGTAAGATGAACACTCTCGTGACCTTCAATTCCTGTAACGGCATTGAGATCTTTATACAGACGCTCCATAAAGAATGGTGCAATAGGCGCACCTAACTTAGCAATAGTGATTAAACAGCTGTACAATGTTTGGTAGGCACTTATTTTGTCTGGACCATAGCTCCCTTTCCAGAAACGTCTTCTGGATAAACGAACAAACCAGTTACTCAAGTGATCTTGTGTAAATTTGGAAATAGCTCGTGCTGCCTGAGTCGGCTCATAGTCAGCATAAAAGGCATCAACTTTTTTTATAAGACTGTGCAGTTCTGAAAGTATCCAACGATCTATCTCAGGACGATCATTTAGGGTTACTTCTGCTTCTGCGAAAGCAAATGCATCCAGATTGGCATAGAGTGCAAAGAAATTATAGGTATTGTATAAAGTCCCAAAGAATTTGCGCTTCACCTCTTCAACCCCTTCAATATCAAACTTTAGGTTGTCCCAGGGATTACTATTCATAATCATATACCAGCGTGTGGCATCTGGACCGTGATTCTCAAGTGTTTTAAAGGGATCAACGGCATTGCCCAAGCGCTTGGACATTTTTTGTCCGTTCTTATCCAAAACTAGACCATTTGAGACCACATTTTTATAGGCTACATCGTCAAAAGTCATGGTGGCAATGGCGTGAAGGGTATAAAACCAACCACGTGTCTGGTCAACACCTTCGGCAATAAAATCGGCCTTGCGCCAGGTATTTTCAACCAGTTCTTTGTTTTCAAAAGGGTAATGCCATTGTGCGTAAGGCATGGATCCAGAATCAAACCATACATCAATCAAATCTGCTTCCCGCTTCATAGGCTTGCCGCTTTTAGAAACAAGGGTAATGCGATCTACGATGTTTTTGTGCAGGTCGACGAGCTCATAATTGGCATCACTCATATCACCAACCACAAAATCATCAAATAGGTCTTTTTCCATCACTCCGGCGGTAACGGCTTTGGTCATTTCGGCCTTAAGTTCTTCAATAGATCCTATGGCAATTTCTTCTTTGCCGTCTTCGGTACGCCAAATTGGGAGCGGTATACCCCAAAACCTGGAGCGCGATAAATTCCAGTCATTGGCATTAGCGAGCCAGTTGCCAAAACGCCCTTCTCCTGTGGCTTTAGGCTTCCAGTTGATGCCGAGATTAAGTTCGTGCATGCGATCCTTAATATCAGTCACCTTAATAAACCAGGAATCTAATGGATAGTAGAGTACAGGCTTATCGGTGCGCCAGCAATGCGGGTAGCTGTGCACGTATTTTTCAACCTTAAAGGCTTTATTTTCTGTTTTGAGTTTGATAGCCAGCTGCACATCCATCGATTTTTCGGGGGCCTTATCTGCGGGATAGTATTCGTTTTTGATATACTTATTCCCAAACTCCTTCATTTCTGGGCGGAATTTTCCTTGCAAATCAACTAGTGGGACAAGGTTATCTTGCTCATCCTTCACAAGGAGCGGCGGTACTTCTGGAGAGGCCTGTTTGGCCACCAAAGCATCATCGGCACCAAAGGTCGGAGCGGTATGCACGATTCCTGTACCATCCTCTGTAGTCACAAAATCTCCTGCAATTACCCGGAAGGCATTTTCTGGATGTTCAAAGGGCTGGACATAATCGATAAGTTGCTCATAGCGCAGTTCCAGCAGATCGGCTCCAGAGAAGGTATTACTGATGAAATACGGTATTTTTTTATTCCCTTTTTGATAGGTTTCTAAATTCGCTTTCGCAATAACTTCCACAAACTTTCCGCTAAATTGCTTGGCGATGAGTGCTGAAGCCAGAATAACTCGTACGGGTTCAAACGTATATTGATTGAAGGTCTCAACTAAGCTATATTCAATTTTCTTCCCAACCGTCAAGGCGGTGTTGGAAGGGAGAGTCCAGGGTGTGGTCGTCCATGCCAATAAATAGGTGCTGCCATCGGCTAATTTCGCGCTAAGCGAATTTGTACCTTCAGGCGTGATTTTAAATTGAGCGACAACTGTTGTATCGGTCACATCACGATAGCAACCGGGTTGATTGAGCTCATGGGAGCTTAAACCCGTACCCGCTTTGGGTGAGTAGGGTTGTATGGTATAGCCTTTGTAAAGCAGGCCTTTGTCGTATGCATTTTTGAGCAACCACCAAACAGTCTCCATATATTTAGCGGTGTAGGTGATGTATGGATCACTCATATCTACCCAGTAGCCCATTTTTTCGGTGAGGTCATTCCAGATGTCGGTATAACGCATCACGGCCTTTTTACAGGCTTCGTTGTAGGCTTCTACAGTAATTTTTTTGCCAATATCTTCTTTAGTAATGCCGAGTTCCTTCTCCACACCTAACTCTACGGGTAGCCCGTGGGTATCCCAACCTGCTTTACGCTTTACCTGAAAGCCTTTCATGGTTTTATAACGCGGGAAAATATCCTTTATAGCTCGAGCAAGTACGTGGTGCACGCCAGGTAAGCCATTAGCCGATGGAGGTCCTTCAAAGAAAATATAAGGTTTGTCTTGAGGGCGTTCATCAATACTTTTTTGGAATACCTGGTTGGCTTTCCAAAAGGCAAGAACCTCTCCAGCAACTCGGGGGAGGTCTAACTGCTTATATTCCCTGAATTTGACGCTCATGAAACGATTAGTCTTAGGTGCGCGAATTTATGAATTTTGAAGGGAAACCGGAATAAGGGGAAAACAAAAAAGCTTTAGAAAATTTTCTAAAGCTTTTTTGTTAATTTAGAATATAGAAGCTCTTACTTACTTAATAACAGAGATTAATGAGGGATCTATAGAGTTAATAGTGTTTATTGGATTTTCCAAAGGGTTTTCAGAAACATCATTGGATGGACCTACAGTTGGTGGTGGCACAAAATCAAAAGGATCAGTAAAATTAGCACTTCCTACGCGACCATTCCAAAACCAAATTCCCTGAAGACCCGTAAATGCGCTACATGTAAGTGCTCCAGAGCCATCAAAGGCTTGTTGATGAAAACCAGAGTTAGCAAAGGAGTTTGCTATACTTAATACGGAGCTTTGCCCTAAGAAATAATTTAATGGAGATCCTATAACATCTAAAATTTGATTCTGCGCCCAAAACTCGTTAGCAGAGGTTGGATCGGTAGGATCATTAGCAGCATCGGTACTATAAAACACGGGAAGAATTCCCGTAGCTCCAACGCAGGGATAATCGAAAGGTTCAAAAACAGCATCAACAAACATATTTCCTCCTGGGCCTAAAAAACAGACTTTAGTAAGCAATGGAAGAACAATTGGCGTCGTTAAATCTGTACCCACAAAATTAATCGCAGGAGATCCATCGGTAATTAAGTCCCAGGTTCCTGTAAAGGCAGGATCTGCAAAATCTACATAAGTACCTAACATAGTTGTGGCACGTTGTGTACTGCGATCCTTTACGGTTTCAATAAAACCAGAGGTGTTATCAATGACTACATCAGTAGTGATGCCATTAGCATCCCTAGAAGCATCAAATATAAAAGAGCCTCGTTTTCCTGTAAATTGGATGATTTCCTGAGAGCGACTAATACGTGTTGCTCTAAAGGGGACTAACTCTTTAGTGTCAGTCTCTACAAGAGCATTGTAATTGCCATCGTTTCCAGCATTAATGAATATCTTTCCGTGAAAGGCAGCATCTTCAGTAACGATAACTCCCTGATAAAGCCCTTGACTAGATAGATCAAAAGTTCTATTGGGTGTTGCTGTTAATAAATTTTCAGCCGCGGTAAAGCTATCTTCTAAGGTAAGATTAGCGTCTGGAGACGTTAAGGACTCCTCATCTTGTGTACAGGCCCAGCACAGCGCAATTGCCATAAGCCCAAAAATGTACTTTTTCATGTTTGAAGTTGTTTATTAACCCCCCCAATGGGGTTAGATTAGAATTATCAAGGTAATACAGATTTCCTTATACCTAAGTAGAAAACAAGTAAAATCGTTAAACTAATTGCAGAATTAGTCAACTTGATAAGTAATTTGTTAAAATTGTAAGAATTTACTACAAAAAACACTATGGTTTTGCTAGAAAAGAGTATTGTCTAAACATGCTTTCCTATTTCAAAACCATGTTTTCCGAGGTATTGCATACCACTGTCAATGGCATCGCTTTCAAGGGAAGTTCCCATAGAGTCGTTCCAGCGGTTTAGGTAACCAAAAAGCGAAATGACCCCAAGCATTTCTACAATCTCACCTTCATCCCAATGCGCATACAGCCTATCTTTTATTTCTTGATTTACCGCATTAGGAACTTGTGAAGCTGCCAAAGAGAAATCTAGGGCTGCTCGTTCTGCATCAGAAAAGGCTGGATGGGTTTTGTATTCCCAGATATTATCTAATTGTTCTTGCTCTGCTCCATAGCGCTCTGCTGCACGAATAGCATGGGCTTGACAATAGCGACAACCTGTAGCATTACTGCTCACCCAAGCAATCATACGCTTGAGCGCAGAAGTAACACGACCTTCATTGGCCATTACGGCTTTATTTAAATTGATGAAAGCTCTAGAAATAGCTGGCCTACGCTGCATAGTTAGCACCGAATTGGGACAAAAGCCCAAGGTTTCATTAAAGAAATCAGCCAGTTCTTGAGTAGTTTCGTCGTGGCTTGGATCTAAGGGAGTTACAAGTGGCATATTTAGTTGGTTAAATGAAGAATATTTTATATATTTTGATCAAGCAAGATAATCATTTCTTATGCTTGCAGGGTCTTATAGTTATCTTAAAAAAGTCAAAATGAGTACACACATCGTGACCACAGTGTATCAGCAAGGGATGCAGTTTAAAACCAATAGTCCAACAGGCTATTCCACTTTTATGGATACTTCTCCAAATAATGGGGGTGCTAATGAAGGAATGGGGCCAAAGGCCATGATGTTATCTTCACTTGCTGGATGCACTGGCCTGGATATAGTTTTTGTACTGAATAAAATGCGTGTACCTATTCCTAAATTTAAAATTGAGGTTAAAGGTGAACTTACCGATGAGCATCCCAAAACCTATCATAAAGTATGGCTGGAATATCATTTTGAAGGGGAATATTTAGATAAAGAAAAAATAGAAAAAGCGGTTGCACTTTCAGAGTCAAAATACTGTGGCGTGATGGAGATGTTTAGGCAATTTGCACAACTGGAAATCGTTATTTTATTTAATGCTTAATGCTATGATCAATCAAAAACTACTCCTTGGATTTTTTATCCTAAGCTATACAATATCTAGTCTAGGACAACTTCCTTTTTCTAAACAAAAAGACTTTTACTTGAGAGGAGATGCTATCACTATTGGCAATTCGATAATGGGAGCACATCCAACCGAATCATATACCAAAAAGGCAAAGATCAATGATGAACTAAAAATGCGCTATATTGATGTAGATAAAGACGCAAGTACATTTAGCTCTAGCAGTGCAGATATAGAAATTCCTACAAGTAGCACTATAATTTATGCTGGATTATATTGGACAGGGACTTATGGGTTAGAAAGTAGTACAAAACGGCGAGGCAACAAATCTATAAAATATAAGGGCAAAGGTGAACGTGCCACTAATTTTAATGAAATACGCTTGCAATTACCAGGGCAAGAGTATCAGGATGTACAAGGTGAATTACTGTTTGATGATTATTCCCAAAAAAAGAAAACCAGAGGGAGACCTTATTTATGTTATGCAGATGTCACCAAGCTGCTTCTTGAAAGCTCTGTGCAATCTGGCAGCTATACGGTTGCCAATGTAAGAGCTACTAAGGGGTTTATTTCTGGAGGAAGTAGTGCTGGGTGGATGCTTTATGTGGTTTTTGAAAATGCAAATGCAACTCCTAAATATTTCAGCACCTATCATGGGTTACAATACATAACTGGTAAGGCAACTACCTTTTCTTTTGATAATTTTAGAACGCCATTGGAAGGTACTGTTAATACAGGGGTTACTATTGGCGCGCTGGAGGGAGATCATAGATTATATAAAGACCAAGTTGCAATTTGGAATGAACAGTCCAAGAGGTACACGCCACTGAAAACAGCAGTGAGATCTACAAGTAATTTCTTTTTAAGTAGTATTACTACAGGAGGAAAAGTCAACACTAAGCGCAATCCGGCAAGTACAAATACTTTAGGTTTTGACATTGCCTCTCTAAAACTTGGGGGTAATGACAAGCAATATATTGCCAACGGGGCTGAGTCTGTAAAATTTCAATATTCTACTGGATCTGATCGATTTTTCGTTTTCTTCACTGCCTTTGAAACAGAACTGGAACTTGATTTTTACGTTGATAAAAAAGAAAATGCAGCTACTCCAATTGCTGAAATCCCGCTTGAAGAGGACCAAAAGGAGATTGTTGTTGAAAAAACCACTACAAGCTCACCACCGCCAGAAGAAGTTCTTCCAGTAGTTAACACAAAAACGGTTGCCCAAGTACATGCTAACACCAGTGAAGAGGATGAATTAATTAGAAAATTAAAATCTAGCAGAAGCAAAAGGATGGCCATACCGCTTGCAGGATATTATCTCATTACGAATGTGTTTTCTGAAAAAGACCTTGCACTAAAATGGGTGAACTTTTTAGATAGAAAAGGACATGTGGTGCAACAATTTCAAAATCCGAAAAATGGGTGGTATTATGTGTATACTTCCAATAGTCTTAATCCAGAATCTATAGTAGCTAGTTTACGAGAGGCTAATACTAAACCATATTTTAAAGATCCCTGGATTTTTAAAGTCAATATAGATTAAACCCAAGGACTAACAACTATGCGATGGACTTTAAAAGAAGCACCAGATGAAAATTCTTCAATTACCCTATCAGCTCAACTGGGTGTTAGCCAGGTTGTATCTGACCTTTTGTTGCAGCGCGGAGTAGATACTTTTGATAAGGCTAAAACTTTTTTTAGACCTTCATTAGATGAGTTACATGATCCCTTCTTGATGAAGGATATGGACAAGGCCGTGAGTCGCATTTTGCAAGCAATTGACACCAATGAACGCATTTTAGTTTACGGGGATTATGATGTTGATGGTACTACTAGTGTTGCATTAATGAGCAGCTATCTCAAAACGCACATGCCTTTTGTTGACACTTATATTCCTGATCGTTATGATGAAGGCTATGGTGTTTCCTATAAAGGGATTGACTATGCCGCTGATAATGAAATGAACCTAATCATTGCTTTAGATTGCGGGATAAAAGCTATAGAGAAGATACATTATGCAAAAGAAAAGGGCATTGATTTTATTATCTGTGATCATCACAGGCCGGGAGATAAAATTCCAGATGCAGTTGCAGTTTTAGATCCAAAAAGAGGAGATTGTGCCTATCCCTATAAAGAACTCTGTGGTTGTGGTGTAGGCTTTAAGTTGATTAGTGCTATTTCGATTACGCGGAAAGAAAATTTTGAAACCCTACATTCTTATTTGGATTTAGTTGCTACAGCTATTGGAGCAGACATTGTTCCAATAACGGGAGAGAACAGAATTCTGGCTTATCACGGGCTGCAGGTAATTAATTCAGCACCGAGAGCGGGTTTTAAAGCAATAATTGAACATACTAAAAAGCACTCGCTCACTATTACCGATGTAGTATTTATCATTGCACCAAGAATAAATGCTGCTGGCCGCATGAAACATGGCGACTATGCTGTGAGTTTGCTCATCCAAAATGAGTATACAACTGCCTGTCAATATGCTTTAGAAATTGAACAATACAATAAAGACAGAAAAACGGTCGAAGAGCAAATTACTCAAGAGGCTGTACAGCAGCTTATTGATAATAAGGAAGAAGTTAGATTTACCTCAGTTGTTTTGGGAACATCTTGGCACAAAGGTGTAATAGGCATTGTAGCCTCCCGTTTAATTGAAAAATACTACAGACCTACTTTGATATTTACCAAGAACGGCGATAGATTAGCAGCTTCGGCAAGATCGGTAAGGGGTTTTGATGTCTATAATGCTTTGGAGGCTTGTAGCGAATATATTGAGCAATTTGGAGGGCATAAATATGCTGCGGGGCTTACTATATTACCAGATAATTATGAGCAGTTTAAAGCTAAGTTTGAAGAGGTGGTAAGCATTACAATTAAACCTGAACATTTGACACCAGAATTAAACATAGATACTGAGATCAATTTTTCTGATATCACACCTAAGTTTTACCGTATTATATCTCAATTTGCGCCATTTGGCCCGGGAAATATGCGGCCTCAATTTTTAAGTCGTAATATCAAAGACACTGGTTATGCCAAAGCTGTAGGCAATCCAGCAAATCACTTAAAAGCAAAATTGGAACCCCAAGAAGATAAGACTTCCAATTCTTTTGACGTAATAGGATTTAATTTGGCGGCTAAACTGGACTTGTTAAAGGATAAAAACCAGGTTGATATTGTATATAATATTGAAGAAAATACTTGGAATGATAAAACTACCATTCAACTTAGGCTAAAAGATATAGCTGTACATTAATAGTGTTATAGGCAAGAGTTTCGGTTTAGAGAAACTCAATTTTAAAATTCAAATGAAGGTAAAACACATTATCGCACTTTTTGTTCTAGGGTTTCTTTTCACACTTATTGGCGCACTTTTTAAAATCATGCATTGGCAGTTTGCTCCAGAACTATTGATTGCGGGTACAGTAATTAAGGTAGTTGCCGGAGTACTTGCCATTTGGAAAGTATTGTCCAGTAAACGCTTTAAGGAATTCTTAAATATGTAAAATGTTGACTTTTATTCCAGAAAACTAGTAATTAAACGCACCAATTCATCAGGGTGTTCTTCTTGAATAAAATGCTTGGCATCCAGCAAATGCACTTGACTTGCATCAATGCTTAAATCGCGAGTAACGGCTTCTTCTTGAGGAGACCATTTTAAGAAGCTATCATTTTTACCCCAAACCACCATTGCCGGCACTTCAAATTTCTGAATCATTTCTTGATAGTCAGGCAAAGCGTTACAGGTGCGTGTGAAAAAGTAGTACATAGCCCTTGTTTTACCTTCTTTTAAGGGACGTTTATAGCCTTCAATATCTTCTTGATTTAGCGTATTAACCGTCATGCCTTCATTAAAAAGGCCTTTTAACATGCTATTGGTGGTAATGCCATTTCTATATACCCACATAGTAGCTCGGGCGATGAAACCTGGCATAAATCGTACAGGCGGTTTAAAGCCTTCTTCATAAATTATAGTGTTGAGTACAATCAAATTCTTAACGCGCTCTGGCTGACGTTTTATTAATTCCCAAGTCCAAAGTCCTCCGGCATCATGCATTACGTGCGTCCAGCTTTCAATTTTGAGGTGATCCATGAGTGCGATTAAACGTTCGGCGTGCGAAGACTCTGAATAAATTTTATAACCTTTTGGAGACTCACTATTACCAAACCCTAGCATATCAGGAGCAATAACTCGATAGCCTTTGTCAACGATTGGATCTATCATTTTCCGGTATAACCATCCGGAAGTGGGTACGCCGTGTAATAATAAAATTACAGGGCCTTCACCTCTATCTATGTATTTTATGATTCCTTCTCTGGAGCTAAATGATTTTTGATTTGCTCTAAAATCGTCATAGGTAATTTGATCTTGTCTCAAAATATTAGATTGATAAAGTTTGCAACTAGTAACAGGTAACTAGTACAGTTAGAAGTGCGATATAGGGAAAAACACGTAATGACATTATGTGTATAAATATAAGTATTTCCTATTTGGATTGCTCAAAATAACAAAGCTCAAAGCTATTGCCATTAAAAACACCATAGGAGTAATGACTGATCCAATCCCCGAGATTATAATAAATGGATTTTTTGGGTAAGCTTATCTCGAGAGGCAAATGTCTATGACCAAAAACAAAGTAATCATAATGTTCTTTCTCTAATTTTTGTTGAGCATAAGTTGCTAACCATTCATTTTCCTCGCCTAAAAAAGTTTTATCCTCATCACCAGAAATGAGTTTATTTTTTACTGAAAAATAATGACCAAGGCGAACACCAATATCAGGATGCAACCATCTGAACAGCCATTGAAAAAATGGACTTCTAAACACTTTTTTAAGTCGTTTGTAACCGTTATCTCCGGGCCCTAGGCCGTCGCCGTGAGCTAAATAAAATTGCTTGTTATTTATAGTAAAGACTTGTGAGTTGTAGTATACAGGAATATCCAACTCCTCTTGAAAATAGCCATTCATCCAACAGTCGTGGTTACCTACAAAAAAGTGAATTTCTATACCACTATCTCGAAGTTCGGCTAGTTTGCCTAGGGTGCGGACAAAACCCTTTGGAACTACAGTTTTATATTCAAACCAAAAATCAAATAAGTCACCCATTAAGAAAATGGCGTGAGCATCTGCTTTAATAGTATCCAACCATCGTAGAAATTTTTGTTCTCGCGGTCGACTGGCAGCTGTCGTTGGAGCGCCTAGATGGTTGTCACTAGCAAAGTATATTTTTTTTCCGTCAGGGATTACCATAACTTAATTATCGCTTGCAAACCACTCGGCATAGCTGGTTTGTGTTTCCTGAAGCTTTAAAGAATGTAGTTTTATATGTTGAGGTAGATGTGTTTTTATTTTTTCGGCAAAATCAATTATCATCATTTCGGTGGTGGGCTGATAATCCACTAATAATACGTTATGTTCTCGTAGCTTAAGTTCATTGGCTAGTTCTAAATGTGGGGTATTTTTGTTCAGGACAATAGCGTGATCAAAAACATCAACAATTTCTTTGTTAACTATTTGTTTTAAATCCCCAAAATCTATCACCATCCCATATTTGGTGTGCGATGGGTTTATTATTGGAACTCCAATAACAGTTACATTTAATGTATAGCTATGGCCGTGTACATTTTTACATTTACCATCA
>CAZDFA010000067.1:0-13723 GCA_964504555.1 uncultured Flavobacteriaceae bacterium
CTATATCTGGGTAAAGGATAAGGCAGATCCTATAGTCTATAAAACAGAACAGGCAAGTACACAAACCATTGTAAAAAAGACAGTGGCCACAGGGAGCATAGTTCCTAAAGAAGAGGTCTTAATCAAGCCAAATATTTCAGGAATTATTGATGAAATTTACATAGAAGCTGGAGATCAGGTAAATTCAGGGGATCTCATAGCTAAGATTAAAGTAGTACCCAATGCGTCTTCTTTGACATCAGCAAAAAATAATATCGCAAGTGCTCGTACGGCTTTAGAGACCGCCAAATTAGCTTTTGAAAATCAAAAGAGTATCTACGATAGGCAAAAAGCACTTTTTGAAAAAGGCGTAGTATCTGCTAATGATTTTGATGGCATTAGAAACAGCTATAACCAAGCTGACCAGCGTGTAAAACAAGAACAAGTTAATGTGAATGCATCGGTGCAGAATTATGATATTATTCGCACAGGGACTACCAGTGGTTTGGGAAATGCTGCTACCACTTTGGTGCGATCTACAATTACAGGTATGATTTTAGAAGTGCCGGTTAAAACAGGAAACCAAGTTATTGAAGCCAATAATTTTAATGACGGCACAACCATAGCCACCCTTGCCGATGTAGACAATATGATTTTTGAAGGTACGGTTGACGAAAGTGAAGTAGGAAAAATAGAGGAAAACCTGCCACTAGAAATTACAGTTGGTGCTATTGAAGATATAAAGTTTGACGCTGTTTTAGATTATATCGCACCAAAAGGGAAAGAAGAAAACGGAGCGATCCAGTTTGAAATTAAAGGGACTCTTGCGACGATAGACTCTACTACTTTTATTAGAGCAGGTTTAAGTGCCAATGCGAGCATTATTTTAGCCAAAGCCGATTCTGTATTGGCTCTAAAAGAGGCATTAGTTCAATACGATCCTAAAACTCAAAAACCTTATGTTGAGATTGAGACAGGAGATCAAGAATTTGAACGTAGAGAGATTGAGACTGGGATTAGTGATGGGATTTTTGTCGAAGTAAAAACAGGAGTTTCTAAAGACGATAAGGTGAAAGTATGGAATCCGATAAAAGCGTCACAAGGGTTTGGTGGTAGAGGATAAATTTGTCTGCTTTATAGTATTTTTTGTATTTATTCAAGGTAAAAAAAGAACTAAAAAGCTAACTCATAAATAAAATTCATTCTTTTTGTAACATAAAACCGTTTCAATAGTCATATTGAACATCAACCAGTACTATGAAAAATTTAATCACTAGTTGCCTTTTTTTAGTTGTTATTACAACAGCATTTACCCAAGAAAAAAAGTGGACACTTCAAGAATGTGTGCAATTTGCTATTGATAATAATATTACTATCAAGCAAACAGAGCTTACTAAAGAGACAGCAGAGCTAGAACGCAAAGATGCCATAGGGGGGTTATTGCCCTCTCTTAATGGAAACGCGTCTAATAATTTCATTAGCGGTTTAACGCAGAATGTAACTACAGGTGTTTTAGAAAATCAAACTACAAGAAATTCATCATATAGCCTAAATTTGGGGTATAATTTATTTGACGGCTTCCGCAATTATAATCAGTTAAGTAGAGCTAAATTGCGCAAAATATCGGCCGATTATCAAATCGCGCAAATAAAAGATGACATTTCGCTAAATGTAGCTATCGCCTTTCTCCAAGTATTGCTTAACAAAGAACAAGTTGGTGTAGTAAAAACACAAAATGCCGTTACTAAAGAGCAAATTGCCAGAACCAAAGAATTGGTAGATGGTGGTGTTTTGCCACGAGGAGATTTATTAGAAATTCAAGCAACAGATGCTAATGAAGAACAACGAATTGTTGCAGCGGAGAATGCAGTCAAAATTTCACTTATAAGTCTAGCCCAACTACTAGCTTTTGATGATTATGAGAATTTTGATATTGTAGATGCCAATTACGAAGTACAAGGTGTCGAAGTTGTAAATGTTGCTCCAGACGTACTAATTGCACGAGCAAAAGAGACGCGCTATGATATTCAAGTAGCCGAACAAAATGAGGCTATCGCATTGAAAGACGTAGAGATAAGCAAAGGAGCATATTATCCTACTTTATCTTTTGGCATAAATTACAACACTAGGGAAAGCGGTTTTAATCCCGTGGTTCCAGTACTCGATCCAAATAATCCATTTGTTTTAGGAGATGTGCCAATTGGTCAAACCGCTTCAGGTGAAAGTATATTTGGTTTCCAACAAAATATTACAGGTTTTCAAGAATTAAATCCAGATCCTTTCTTTACCCAATTATACACTAATGATGGTTTGGGTTACGGATTTGCTTTGAATGTTCCAATTTTTAATGGGTTCTCGGTAAGAAATAATGTAGAACGAAGTAAGGTGGCTTTAAAGCAAGCTCAATTTCAAACGGAGCAAGCAAAGCTTAACTTAGAGACGGCGGTTTATCAGGCCTATACAGATGCACAAGCGGCTAAAGAAAGTTATAAGGCCGCGCAAACAGCACTAGAATCACAAGAGCTCGCCTATGCCTATGCAAAAGACAGATATGATGTAGGATTGACCAATGCTTTTGATTTTAGCCAATCGAAACAGCGCTATGATAACGCACAAATTGAATTGAGTAGATCTAAATACGATTATATATTTAGAATAAAAGTATTGGAATTGTATTTTGGCATAGATGCCACGCAACTTAAATTCTAACCAAAATGAGTAAAAAAGCTGTAATAATTATCCTAATTGTAGGTGTGGTTTTAATAGGAGGTCTAGTAGCCCTTGGTAAATCGGGCGCCGTAGGTAATAGAAATAAAGGCAAAGAAGTGGTTACCCAAGAGGTGGAACGTCTTATCATTGTGGAAACTGTTGCGGCAACCGGTAAAATTCAACCTGAGGTTGAAGTAAAGTTGTCTTCTGAAGTATCGGGAGAGATTATTGAATTGCCTATTAAAGAAGGTCAGGTGGTACAAAAAGGGGTCTTGCTAGCTAAGATAAATCCAGATTTAGTTCAAAGCGCCCTAGACCAATCACAAGCGAGTTTGCAGAACGCTAGAGCAAATTTGTCACAGACAGAAGCAAATCTCAAGGTGACCGAATTGAATTTTGAAAGAAACAAACCCTTATTTGAAAAAGGAGTTATTTCTAAAGCAGATTTTGATCGAGCACTTTCAGATTTTGAGGTAGCTAAAGCCAATAAAGAGAGTGCTTACTATAATGTACAGAGTGTTGCAGCATCAGTAAAGCAAGCCCGGGACAATCTGAATCGCACATCTATTTTTGCGCCAATGAGTGGTACCATATCAAAATTGGGTATTGAGTTGGGTGAGCGTGTTGTAGGGACTGCTCAACAAGCAGGTACGGAGATAGTGCGTGTTGCTAATCTTGCCAATATGGAAGTAGAGGTGGATGTAAATGAAAATGACATTGTAAAAATAGAAGTAGGTGACTCAACTTTGGTAGAAGTAGATGCGTATCTCAAAAAAGAATTTAAAGGAATAGTGACCGAAATTGCCAACTCTGCCGAAAGTACATTGACCGCAGATCAAGTAACCAACTTCAAAGTTAAGGTTCGTATTCTTGAAGAGTCATATACAGATCTTACCGAAGGCAAACCAGAAACTTATTCTCCTTTCAGACCTGGTATGACTGCTACAGTAGATATTATCACTACCAAAAAAGAAAACGTAGTTGCAGCACCTATAAGTGCAATCGTAGTAAAGACAGATACTAGTAGTACAAGAAAAATTGGTACCAATCGCGATCGAGTAACAAAAAATGATGCTTTAGAAGAAGAGAAGTTTGAATGTGTTTTTGTAAAAGATGGTGATAAAGCTAGAATACGAGTGGTAGAAACTGGGATTCAAAATGATACTAACATTGAAATTTTAAGCGGTCTAGAGGAAGGAGATGAAATTATTACAGGTCCTTATACACTTGTGACAAAAACCTTAAAATCAGGAGATCAAGTAACCGTTGCCGAAGATGCTAATGAGGCGGAGCAGGACGAAAGTGAATAGCAACGACATCACTATATTAAACATGGAGACAGCCACCACAAATTGTTCGGTGGCTTTGTCTATTAATGGTATTACTAAAGTCCTTAAAGAGGATAAAAGTAAAAGCTACTCTCATGCTGAAAAACTCCATCTATTTATTGAACAAGCTTTAAAAGAAGCAAATATATCTAAAGAGCAATTAGATGCAGTTGCTGTAAGCAAGGGGCCAGGCAGTTACACGGGTTTGCGCATAGGCGTATCTTCAGCAAAAGGGTTGTGTTTTGCACTAAATATTCCGCTTATAAGCGTGCCTACATTGCAGAGTCTTGCATTGCAGGCCAATGTGCAAGATGGTCTAGTCGTACCTATGATAGATGCTCGAAGAATGGAGGTTTACACTAGCAGTTATACACCAGTAGGTAAGGAGCAAGAGCCTACTCGAGCACTAATACTAGATGAAAACGCTTTCGCGAAAAACTTAGAAGAAACCAGAGTTCATTTTATTGGTAACGGGGTCATGAAGTTCAAGGAATTATGCAAGCATGAAAATGCAGTTTTTCTTCCAGAGATATTACCGTCTGCAAAGGAAATGAGTAATCTTTCATACGATAAATTTAGACAAGGTCTTTTTGAAGATGTAGCGTATTTTGAGCCATATTATTTAAAAGATTTTATGGTAGGTGCCAAAAAATAAAAAAGAGCAATCGTCTATGACAATTACTCTTTTTTGTATCTATAAATATAGTTTGAAACCTTAATTTTCTCTTCTTTCAATTTCAATAGATATTGGGTATGGAATTTCAATACCAGCTTTATCTAACTCAATTTTGCAATTTTCTATTGTTTGGAAGTAAACATCCCAATAATGCTCTGGTTTAGCAAAAGGACGCACTTCATAATTTACCGAGCTATCGGCCAATTCCCCCATGTTTACAGATGGGGCAGGATCTTTAAGCACTTTTTCTTGAGAAGTCATAGCACGCATCAGCGCATCCTTTGTTTGTTTGATATCTGCATCATAAGAAACACCTATGGTGAGGTCTATTCGTAATTGTCCTAATTGTGTGAAGTTGGTAATATTACCATTGGACAAAGCTCCGTTTGGTATGATCACTTCTTTATTATCAGGAGTAGTGATTTTTGTAATAAATATTTGGAGGTCATGGACAACACCAACTTCTCCCTGTGCCTGAATTAAATCTCCAACCTTAAAAGGTCTAAACAAAAGGATGAGCACTCCACCAGCAAAATTAGACAACGATCCTTGCAATGCCAGACCGACGGCCAAACCTGCGGCCGCTAGTATTGCAGCAAATGATGCGGTGTCAATACCCAAATTACCTAAAATGGCAATTATTAAGAGTACCATTAAAATGGTTTTCACCAAATTGGTTATAAACTTTTCTAAAGTTTCATCCATATTAGGATTTTTGCGAAGCAGTTTTCCAATAATCTTCATAAGCTTATTGATAATCCACTTACCGACAATCCATATAATAATGGCAGTGATAATTTTTAAGCCATATTCTGTGCCTATTTCTAGTGCCTTTTCAATCCAGCCTTTAGTTGTTTCTGTAGCTTCTGCAACATCTTGTAAAATCATAGTGCTTTGTATTTAATTTTTTAATTGTATTTATAAATTTAGTAATACTAGGAGGTGAGTCTTATTGAGGGCTAATGATTTTTGTTTTTGTTAAGTTTGTCGATGATATACCGTTATTCATCCGAATTTAAAGGGATTGATTCTTATAGATCAATCAAATTTAGTGCCTCGGCAACCGTCCTAACAGGCAATTTACAGGCATTATTGACGCAAACATATATTAAGGTTTCTCCTTCTAAGAATCTTCCCTTAAAAATTTCTTGCTCACTATTTCCCAAGGTTCCCGCAATGAGTTTGTTAGGTATATAATGTTTATTAAGTTCCTTAAGTAACTCCTTGGCATTGGGGCCAACAACAACTAATTCATAATACGGTTTGGTATAATTAAGCAATAAATCCAGCCAGTTACTATAAGATGATCCATAAGCTTCAATCTCTTCTTGTAGCTGATTTATCATTGTAGCTGCCGTCTTAGTATACCGTTTGTCCAGATAATAATGAGAGAGTTTAAAGATGTTTTTGGCCATTATCGAATTGGAAGCTGGTATTACATTGTCTGCATATTCTACACTGCGCGTAACCAAACTAGGGTCTTCAGAAGAACTAAAGTAAAAGAGAGAATTCTCTACATTTTGAAAGTACTCAAAGGTATAATCGGTAAGGCTTTTGGCTAGAATGAGCCAACTTTCATCAGTAGTAGCTTCAAAAAGACTGGTAAACGCTTCTATAACTGCGGCATAATCCTGTAAATAGGCATTTAAAGTGCTTTGTCCATCCTTATAGGTGTGATTCAAACCTCCGTCTTTTCGTAGGAGTTTGTCTTTAATAAAGTGTGCATTTTTGAGCGCGGCATTCAGCAAATTTTCATCACCAAAAACGGTATACGCATTCACGTATGCTGTAGTCATGAGCCCATTCCATCCTGTCAGGATTTTATCATCCAAGCGTGGTTTTGGTCGTTCGCTTTCGCGAAAGCGTAATAAGGCATCTTTCCATTTAACTTTCTTTTTTCCTAAAGTAGCTAGGTCTATGTTGTGTTTGGAAACAAAGCTGCTATCAGCATCCTGTCTGATCAAAACATAATGGTCTTTTTCCCATTTGCCATAGTCGTTTATATTGTAGTAGGACATAAATAATTCAAAATCATTACCTATTAACTCTTGTATTTTATCTTTAGTCCAAACATAGTACGCGCCTTCTTCCAACTCACCTTCTTTGTTAAGACTATCTGCATCCAAAGCCGAATAAAATCCACCTTCATTTGTAGTCATTTCGCGTTGTACAAATTGAAGAATGTTATAAACGGTTTCTTTGTAAAGCGGGTTTTGTGTTACCAGGTATGCCTGACTGTATAGACTTACTAGTTGAGCATTATCGTAGAGCATTTTTTCAAAGTGAGGAACATGCCATTTTTTATCAGTACTATACCTTGAAAACCCACCGCCAACATGATCATTAACACCACCAAATGCCATTTGAGTTAAAGTTGTATTTACATATTCCAAAACCTCTTTATCCTTAGTTTGGTGAGCATATCTTAGCAGAAATTGAATGTTGTTAGGCATCATAAACTTAGGTGCTCTATTTGGCCCTCCTAAACGATGATCCCAAACTCTGGACCAATTGTTTACAGCATTGTTTGCAGTTTCTAGCTTAAATACAGGTTTGTTAGGATTAGGCTTTACAATATCAACAGCTTGCATACCTTGCTCTAATCGCTCTGCATAGCCTACCAATGTACTAGGATCTTGTTCGTAAATAGAGGCTACTTGTTTAAGGGCATTCATCCAATCTTCTTTTGAAAAATAGGTACCTCCCCAAATAGGTCTGCCATCTGGTAATGCAATGGCATTAAGCGGCCAACCGCCATTGCCACCTGTCATCAATTGTACAGCATTCATATAGACATTGTCTACATCTGGACGCTCTTCTCTGTCTACTTTTATATTTATGAATTTATCATTCATAAGTGCTGCTACCGTAGTATCTTCAAAGCTCTCTTTCTCCATAACATGGCACCAATGACACGAAGAATATCCTACACTTATAAGTAGAAGTTTGTTTTCTTGCTTTGCGGTCTTCAAGGTCTCCTCATTCCAAGCCTGCCAATTCACAGGATTGTGTGCATGTTGTAATAAGTAAGGACTTGTTTCATTGATAAGGTCATTGGTAAAAGTGTGCATAGGTTCTTTTTTTTGCTTGGAGCAGCTAACTAGTATTATAACCGTCAAGACAAGATATAGCAGTTTGTTCACGAAGTTCATATATTCAAAAATACAAACAAAAAATCCCACGCAATGGTGGGATTTCTAATCTAATTTTTTGGGATAACACTATTTGATCTCGAAAGTGAGTCTTAGGTTTACACGAAACTCGGTTACATCATCACCATTGACTATTGCACTTTGTTCTGCTACATAAACAGATTTAATATTCTTTACTGTTTTAGAAGCTTGTTTTACCGCTTTTTTTGTAGCATCTTCCCAACTAACATTGGAGTTCGAAAGTACTTCAATAACTTTCATTATTGCCATAATCTTATGTTTTTAATTAAAAAATTTACTCTTGCGAAGATAGGTTTTATGATGTAGCCAATTAAATTTTAAAAAATTAAAGAGCTATTATTCGTTCTAATTTAAGCTCTAGAGGACGACAAGCGATACAATTTAACCATTAATAGCTTCTACCGCATTTATTTTTCCAGGAAGCATTTGCTTAAGCATATTTTCAATCCCATTTTTTAACGTAAACGTAGAGGAAGGGCAGCCGCTACAGGCACCTTGTAATATCACAGAAACATTTTTGGTTTGAACATTATAACTTTTGAAAACGATATTTCCTCCATCACTAGCAACGGCGGGTTTTACATATTCATCGATAATGTTTACTATTTCTTTAGAAGTGTCATCGAGGCCTTCAAACTGATGGTTTTCATCTTTTGTTGAAGCCTGTTGAGATTGTATTAACTTGTCAGAAATAAGAGGTTTTCCCTCCTGGATATAATCTCTAATAAACTCTCGAGTTTTTAAAACTACTTCATCCCACTCTGCTCTATCGTATTTTTGAATACTAATGTAGTTCTCATCTATAAAGACTTCTTTTACAAATGAAAATTGGAAAAGTGCTTCTGCAATTGGAGCATCTGCAGTATCATCTAAACTCTTGAATTCTAAAGGCTGTGCGCATAGTCGCTTATTGGCTACAAACTTAAGTGTTGATGGATTTGGTGTGCTTTCTGCATATACGGTTACAGGTGTCTTTTTGGCGGTAGCCATACCCTCAATAATTAGTACTCCATTGTCATTCAGAAAGTTCTCTATTTGCTGGGATAGTTCATTTTGAACATCAATCCATTCAACAATATTGTATTTTTCTATAGCAACAAAGTTTTGAGCAATGTAAACTGTTTTAACAAATGGCAGGTAGAAAAGCTGCTGAGCTAAGGGTGAATTTTTAGCCTCATCAATATTATTAAACTCATAACTAGTATGGTTTACCAAAAACTCATTGGCCTGAAATTTTTTGATAGCTGGATTTGAAGTTTCCTCAACAGAAATAGAATAGGTTGCCATAGCAATATTTTGAAGCACAAAAATACAAAAGGACCAAATCAAATATGATGTATAAAATCTTAAAAAGATAATCTATCTCAATAAAAGGGCTTTTATTTCGTTAGTTAGTATGTCTTTTGTAGTTTAGTATTTTACTAATATAAAAGCTTTGTTAAATTTTGAGTCAAGAAGCTGTAGATATAGGCTGATCTTCAAAATTTGATATCTTTGAGTAAATAAAGAATGAAGTATTTATTTGATGACATTTTCTAATTTGTTCGACGAAAAGAAGAATTTGTATTTAAAAAGTTGTTTTGTGAATTTTAGAAAATGGATAGGTGTTTTAGTGATTATGATTGGCACACAAGGCGCTCTTGCCCAAGACGGTTTACCCATATTTGCCGACTATCTTACCGATAATTTATACCTTATTCACCCTTCTTCCGCTGGTTTGTCTACTAAAAATAAAATTAGACTCACAGGACGAAGACAATGGTTTGATGTGCAAGATGCTCCAGCTTTAACCACAGCGAGTGTGAATGCTAGAGTAACTGAAAAGGTTGGTGTTGGCGGTATTTTGTTTGCAGATGATAATGGATTTTTCTCACAGCGGGGGGCATTTGGAACTTTTGCATATCATTTGTTGTTAGGGCGAAATTATGTTGATCTTAATCAATTATCTTTTGGAATTAGTATTGGTTTTATACAAAACCAGTTAGATGAAACAGGTTTTGATTTGACTACAGGTGATCCTGTTATTGGAGGGATTGTACAAAGTGACACCTTTATAAATGCGGATATAGGTGTGACCTATAATGTTTACAATTTTGTAGCTCACCTTACAGTCAAAAATTTACTTCCGATGGAACGGGACATCTTTACACCACAATTTGAACCCAATAATCAAAGAAGATTTTTGCTATCTACAGCCTATACTTTTGGGAAATTTTATAGCAAATGGGATTTTGAACCTTCTGTGCTTTTTCAATATACCGATCAAACTCAAGAGTCGAGTATAGATCTTAATTTTAAAGCATTTTATGAATTAGATTGGGGCAAAATTTGGGGAGGTATTTCCTATAGAAGAGCCTTAGATGGCGCTGAATTTACTGCTGGTACCGACTCTGATGTGAGCACACAATTTTTCCAAACAGTGACACCTTTTCTAGGTGTTAACTACAAAAAGTATGTTTTTGCCTATACGTTTTCTAATCAAATCAATGATGTGGTAATAAGTAATGCAGGGATTCATCAAATAACCTTGGGGTATAATTTTGGGAAGCGCAGAGAACCCTATGATTGTAATTGTCCTGCAGTAAACTAAAAAAAGGACTTTCTATATGGTCAAGCCTTATATCTTCTATTCATAATTTTTACCAGTGATATAATTTTCTAGAAGCTTGATTCTTTATGGCTTGAATCATTGCGTTGCGAAGTTCATTTTTTTGGTCTTTGTTTCGTGTTGCTATATAGTCTAGTCGCTTTTTGTTAAGCGCAGCAATCTCCTCTTGAATCTGTTCCCTTTCTTTTCGCTTGGCTTCAACGTACTTATTAATTTCTGATTCAGACTTGTCTATTAATTCTTTGGGTAATTGATCAATACTTTCATATTCAAAGTCTTCAGATTCTACAGCATCTACAAGATCCCAATCCTTGTTTTTGTAGAAATGAGAACTTTTGCTCACTGCGCGTTTTACAGCATTAGCTTTACCTTATTGAGCTGCATTACTATCCTGTATGCTTTGCTCTACATGTTTGCTATAACCTGCATTTCCATAGGCGATATAAGTCTTGTTTAAAGCCTTATTTTTTTCTAGAATAGGTTGGTCATAAGGAGAAGGTATATGAACAGTTTGCTTATCATGATTTATAGCAATATAGTCTCCATGTGTTAAGTCTGCGCCAGATTGCCAGTGTGTTACTACACCGTTGTTGTATTCCTCGCAAAATATGGTATTAATAGTAACATCTTGTTCGCAAGCATTTGTAGCGGCATCTTGATAGCGAACAGGGCCTTGATCAAAAGGTTCATTACCTGCAATAAAAATGAGGTTAAGGTCATTCTCGTTCTTTCCCCATTCTAATTGGTTTAATGAGGTTTGGATTACCTTACCACAATATTCATTACCGCCATTGGTTGTTAATGAAAATAGTTGCTTGGAGATTTCATCCAAATCATTACTAAAGCCTAATACCTGTTTTATATATCCTTCTCGGGCATTTAGCCTATCATTTCCGTATTCATAAACTGCTATTTGTAACCCAGGTTTAACATCATCCTTACATTTGGCGTAAGCCAATTCATTAACCAATTCCCATAATTGAGATTTTGCCTGATCAATAAGCCCATCCATACTATTTGATGTGTCCAAAAGCAAAGCAACTCTAATCATATGAGCCGTTTTTTTATGTATGGGATTTTCAATTGGAGAATTTGAATGCTTGACAGAGGTGCTATTTGCTAGTGTAAATTGTGTGCAAAATACGAGTAGCATTAGTTTAGAAAAGGTCTTCATAGTACTTTGATTTAGGTGAATTATGAAGTAAAAGTAAAGTGACGAGTCAAGCTTAAAAATTTAAATTGAGGGAGTATGCACTTTGAATGTGTAAACAAGGGGTTTGAATGAGGGAATAGTTGTTTTGTAGTAGTCAAATGGTTGTTATTGGGTTCTTTTGGGTGAGGGTCATTTTAAGATATTGAGATTATACACTATGTTTGGAGAGAATGAAATGGAAAAAACATATTTTATTTTTACAGCTTTTATACTGTTATCCTTAAGCTTTTATGGGCAAGTGAACCAGTCAAATCGTGTAAATAGTAAACCCTTGTTTACTTTAAAAGGAGAAGTTCAGGAGGCTGACACCTTTAAACCTATTTCTCAGGTAAATATAGAAGTAATAGGGGGCAATTTTACTACTACAGATGTATTAGGAGAATTTAGAATTAGAGCAAGTATTGGCGATGAAGTAATCATTAATCATGCAGATTTTGAAACTGTACAATACCTAATAAAGGATGAGCAACGTATACGTATAGAAGTGATTCCTTCAGATGTGGTTGGAGACACAGAAATTGAGGCTGAAGCAGCCAAGGCTAGAAAACAGTCTCATCCTAAAACGAGTAAATTTTCTGGAATTGATTCAAGTGCAGACTACCTTAATCTAGCCGAAAGTGTATTTATAAAAGATTTAAGTGCCGGTATTGAAAATGCAACACGCTCATTAGAGAACGCTAGCACAGATATTGAAAGGGCAAAGGCTTTTTTTGTTTTAGGAAAAATTTATACGCACTGAAAACAGTTTGACTTGGCGGTTTCTAATTTTAAACGTGTTTTAGAATTGGACAATAATATGCTTTGGCAAATAGAATTGGCCAATGCTTATTTTCTAAACAAAAATTATACGGAAAGTATCGCCGAATATGATGGGCTCAAATTACGTGTGTCAGATAGTATTCAACGTGCGGTTATTTAGAGGGGTTAGGAGATGCCTATAAAGCCAGTGAACTATATGATGCCGCGATCTCTAGTTATCAAGAGGCTCGCACTTTGCGTAATACCAATGGGATTGATGATCAAGTAGGTCTAAATTTAAAAATTGGAGAAAGCTATGACTTAAAGGGAGTACCGCAAGAAGCAAATACGTTCTATGATAATGCTATAGTAGTTGCAGAGGAAGATAACCCGGTAAATGCCGCTCGTACTAAACTGAAGGTAGCCGATTTATTGAACAAAAAACAATCTTATAATCAAGAAATCACCTTGCGCAATGAGGCTTTAAACAGTTTTGGACTAAAGGCTTCGGATACAATTGCAAATGATGACATACTAACTCCTCAACGCCAAAATTATAAGATAGGATGTGCACTTATAGGACAACAACGTGTGGAGGAGGCCATTCCTTATTTTGAACGTAGTATTACTGAAGCAGCGGCAAAGAATGATTTAATAATCGAGAAAGATGCCACTCGGAGATTATCTGAGGCGTATCGCGATAAAGGAGAGTATGACAAGGCAACCGAAAGTTTTGAGCGGTACATTGCCTTAGTAGATTTAGATTATGCTAAAAAAGAGCAAAAAATCGGGCGTGCTAAGCAAAGAGCAAAACTTATTTCAGAAAGTCAAAATCGTATTTTGAGTTTAGAAAAAGACCGTACCCTTAGCGAAAGTAGGTATGAATTAACCGTGCAACGTCAACAACTTAATGAAGAACGCAACAAAGGTCAACGCTATATTATCCTAGGAATGACAGCAGTTATTTTACTCTTGTTATTCATAGTTATTTTAGGCTATCGAGGATATAAACAACAAAAACACGCCAACAATCTACTAGCATTAAGGGGTTTGAGATCTCAAATGAATCCGCATTTTATATTTAATGCCCTAAACTCGGTAAATAGTTTTATAGCCACCAATGATGAGCGCAGAGCAAATGCATATTTATCTGATTTTTCAAAATTAATGCGATCGGTTCTTGAAAATAGCGAAGAAGATTTTATACCCCTTGTAAGCGAAATAGAACTTATTGAAAAAATTTCATATCCGTTTAATGTCCATTAGCTGTAATGCTAGCTATTACTAGTCTATCAAAGA
>CAZDFA010000068.1:0-13675 GCA_964504555.1 uncultured Flavobacteriaceae bacterium
CAATACCAAAATCTATCTGAAACGGGAAGACTTATGTCATACAGGAGCACATAAGGTAAATAATACAATTGGACAGATCCTAATGGCAAAACGATTAGGTAAAAACCGAATCATTGCAGAAACTGGAGCAGGGCAACATGGGGTTGCCACTGCTACGGTGTGTGCCTTGATGGGATTGGAATGTATCGTTTATATGGGTGAAATTGATATAAAAAGACAAGCTCCAAACGTGGCACGAATGAAAATGCTAGGGGCTACTGTACGACCTGCAACATCTGGCAGCAAAACCTTGAAAGATGCGACTAATGAAGCCATACGAGATTGGATCAACAATCCAGTAGATACTCATTATATAATCGGTAGCGTTGTAGGACCTCACCCCTATCCAGATATGGTTGCACGTTTTCAGTCGGTGATTTCGGCAGAAGTGAAAAAACAGTTACAGGAGGTAGAAGGGCGATCCAATCCCGACTTTGTGGTTGCTTGTGTTGGTGGTGGAAGTAATGCTGCAGGGATTTATTACCATTATTTAGACAATCCAGAAGTAGGAATAATTGCTGTGGAAGCTGCTGGTAAAGGTATTGACACAGGTGAAAGTGCTGCGACTTCGGCATTAGGAAAAGAAGGTATTATTCACGGTAGTAAAACCTTATTGATGCAAACTCTAGATGGTCAAATAACCGAACCTTACTCGATCTCTGCTGGACTGGATTATCCTGGTGTGGGCCCGATGCACGCCAATTTATTTCGATCGGGTCGTGGCGAGTTTATCTCTATTACTGATGATGAAGCCATGCAAGCAGGATTGGAATTAAGTAAACTAGAAGGGATCATTCCTGCTATTGAAACCAGTCACGCACTTGCTATTTTCAAGGAACGAAAATTCAATCCCGATGATGTAGTCGTGATCAATCTATCAGGACGTGGAGATAAAGATTTAAATACCTATATCGATTATTTTAACCTATGAATCGCATTCAAGAAAAATTAAAAGAAAATAAAAAGCTACTCAGCATTTATTTCACCGCGGGCTACCCAAATCTAAATGACACCATTCCTATCCTCAAACAACTTCAGGATAGCGGAGTAGATATGGTGGAAATTGGTTTACCTTTTTCAGACCCTTTAGCAGATGGCCCGACCATACAAGCGTCCAGCACAGCAGCTTTAAAAAATGGGATGACTACCGAAACTCTATTTAAGCAATTGGAAGGTGTTCGTGAATTTATTGATATTCCGCTGATAATTATGGGGTATTTCAATCCTATGTTGCAATATGGTGTAGAAGCGTTTTGCAAACGTTGCGCTGAATTAGGAATTGACGGAATTATTATGCCAGACCTACCCCTTGCAGAATATGAGGCAGACTATAAAGCCATTTTTGAAAAATATGGTTTGATTAATATATTCCTGATTACCCCACAAACTTCAGATGCACGTATTCGGCAAATTGATGCGGCAAGTAACGGCTTCATCTATATGGTAAGTACAGCAAGTACAACTGGAGCCAAAAGTGGCTTCGGTGAAGCACAGACAGATTACTTTGAGAGAATTGCTGGCATGAACTTAAACAACCCCCAAATTGTAGGCTTTGGGATAAGCAATGCCGAAACCTTTCAAGCAGCAACACGCCATCAAAAAGGAGCTATCATTGGGAGTGCTTTTATTAAGCATCTTACTGCACCTGTCCCAACTAGCATAAACGATTTCATAGCCAGTATACGTTAGTCTGCAATCTTCGTTTTTGATATTCCTCAAAAATTTGCACATTTTTTGAGGAGACCTTTTCTGTTTTTTACCATTAATTATAAAACACCTTATGATTTCAGATCATAAAATAGTGGCATATTTCAGAAATGGTCAGCGAGAAAAGGCCTTTGGACAGCTTTACCGTTTGCTACCGCGTATTGAAAAATTTATTGTCGCTCAAGGCGGAAATAAACAAGACGCGCAAGATATATTTCAGGAATCGTTGATCATAGTATACCGAAATCTAGAAAAAAATAATTTCACACTTACGGCTTCCTTGTCTACCTATCTCCATGCTGTTTCAAAATATATCTGGAAGGATATGAAAAGAAAATCCTTGAAGATGGAAATGAAGGAAGTCGTAAATGAAGATACTACGATCTTCAATAGTATTGTCGAAGAGCAAAAATATAAAAGAGCAGAGCGTGCCTTTGAAAAATTGGGGGAACGATGCCAGAAGATTCTCAAGCTTTTTTACTTAAAAAAGTTACCCTTTAAAAAGATTGCAGAACAATTAGGATTTGCTTCAGAAAAAGTGGCAAAAAATCAAAAATACAAGTGTTTACAAAAGGCAAAATCATTCTACCAAAATCCAGTCAACTCCTAATTACGGCACTATGGAAAATGAAATCTTCGATATCGAATTCATCAATAAGTACATCTATAAACAGTTATCCCCAACTGAAATTCTGGAATTTGATCATAGACGAGAACATGATATAACATTCCATGAACTTTATAATGAACATGTTGTTTTTGTCAAGGGAATGGATCGTTCATTTCTCAAAGATGAGATACAAAGAGCCAAGATAAATTTTCAAAAATTAAACTTCTTAAAAAAGCTAGGTTTTGGTCTAGGAGGATGTATCCTTATAGCAATTGTTAGTTTTTATGCTTTCACAAAATTTATCCCAGATCGATTAATTGCTGAACCTATACAAGAGAAGGAATCAATAACAACTTTTGTTGAAAATGAAAGTGAAAGTGAAAGCGAAAATGCACTTAGCGTTTCTAGAGATACGTTAAAGCCAAGTTTTCCTATTACCGAAGCCGAAAAAACACCTCAGAAAGTATCACCAAGTGTCAGTAGTGATAATGGAACTGTCTTCCTATCGGAAGTCACACCTATAGCTCCTATCCTGAAAGAAGCACAAATCTTCACTTTAAATACCTCTCAAAAAAGAGTGATCACCTGTGAGGAAGGAACAAAAATTACCGTTGAGGCAGATGCATTTAAAAGCAAAGAAACAGGGAAACCTATTAAAGAAACCATTCAATTAAAAGTTTCTGAGTATTATCATTTGGATGATATCATATTGGCAAACTTAACTACACAATCCAATGATGAATTACTTGAAACTGGTGGAATGCTATACATTGAAGCATCTCAAAATGGGCAGGAGCTAGAACTCATTAAACCTTTAGAAATAGAGTTTCCCAATAAGGGCAAAAAAAGGGAAATGCAACTTTTTACTGGACAAGAACAAGAAAATACGATTAATTGGCTGCTAAACGAACGTAAAGATCAACCTAAAGTTCCTTTATTACCTGTAAATGAAGAACTTGCCAATGTGCCTTTCGCTGTTATAGAAGAAAAACCATATTTCCTAGAATGTAAAAATGCATCAAATAAAAGTTCCTGCGTAAGGGAAGCTTTTAATAATCTTATCAGAAGAGAATTTAATATTGAGTTGATAAAACAAAATTCAAAGGACAGTACATCCAGAATTTTTGCTTCCTTTACCATAGATATTGACGGTCGTATTACTAAAGTGAGAACAAGTAGTCCTTTTCCGGCTGTTAACGATGCTATTGTAGAAGTACTTTCCCAAGCTCCAAGGATGAACCCGGGAAGGCAGCGAGGTCGCATTGTACCAACATTATATTCACTTCCTATTACTATTAATTCAGAAAACATTAGTTCCTTTTATAATGGAACTGGTGATACTATTTCTACACAATATCGCCGAACGCCTATTATCAATGATACGCTCATTTCTTTCATAAGAACCCCTTTAGAAGAACTCAAGGAGATCCTACACGACAATACTATTGATGTAAATAATTCACTTATTGATGAGTTTAAAAAACTTAAAAATAAACGACTTATTAGAAATATGACGATAAAGGGTGAATCTCACGTTTTTATACGGAAAATCGTTTTTGAAAAGCCCAATACTATATTTAAGAAACTTCCTGACGATTCCATAACAAGAGGGGGGAATGTTATCCGTAAAAAGTGGGATAGAAATCAAGTTCCTGATCAGAAAGTGATACAATTGGTTCCGCGCACGGCAAATTCTAATAATTATATATTCAGCACCTCACGACTGGGATGGCTCAATTGTGACCGATTTCTTAGAAGCAAAAGCCCTAAGGTCAAGGCAAAAATCAAAATTAAAGATGCAAACGGGACCAATGTAAAGCTCATATTTAAAAACTATAAATCTGTTCTTAATACAGTGTCGAGAGAAAATGATGAATTCCATTTTGGAGAATTACCAGAAGACGAGGATATAATTCTATTGGCCTTGAGGATACGAAACAATCAATATGAGATTGCTACCATCGACACTAAAATAGCAGGATTAGAAAAAGCTATTCTTGAATTTAATCCAACAACATTAGATAAAATTAAGGATTCTATAAAATTATTGGGCACCAAGTTCTAAGGTATTTGATCAAGGCACTAATCTAGAATAAGTATATTAATCTATTAAAATTATTTCAAAATGAGAAAATTCTTTCCAATCCTATTAGTCTTATTTTCATTGCTATACATTAATTGCCAAGGCTATTATACCAATGAACAACTTAAGAAATCAACAAATCTAATTGGTAAAACTTTTACAGATAACAACCACTCTGAACTTGAAGAGTTCAAAAATTTCAAAAAAATAACTGATACCAATTTTGTAAAAAGTGGTTCTTACAAAGAATATGGTATCAAACACTTGAAAAATGAAAATAACCATATCTTATTATTATTAGATAGATTGGAAGATGATTTTGGTGTTAAGACTGGAAAAAGTGAAATATTAGATTTACAAATCATAACAACTAAAGACAATGAAGGTATGGCTATTGGCTATTGTGGTGAAGACTCACGCTGGGACACAGATAGAATTTACACGGTGACTTTTGATATCAATAAAGCCAAGAATACTAAAAGCATTATACCAACTATCGCCAGTATATGGAAAATCGATGAAAAAAATGGGTTTCAGCAAATACAGCTAACTGACCAATTCCAATGTCTTGAAGATCCAAACTATTTTATAGAATTAGCCAAACTATAAATTGCATAATAGAATACCCCCTACTTATTATCCTTCATCCAAACCTCATTGGCGCAAGGTTTTACAATATCTGGAACTAATCCCGAGCAATCGCCGCCGTTGCGTATCACATCGCGCACAATTGAAGAGGAAATATAACTTTTACCAGAGGAGGTTAGTAAAAACACTGTTTCAATGCCAGACAGTTTACGATTGGTATGTGCAATAGCTTTTTCAAATTCAAAATCGGCGGGATTTCTAAGGCCTCTCAGGATAAAATCTACCTTCTGTTTTTTACAAAAATCAACAGTCAATCCAGAATAGCTCGTCACCTTAATCTTTGGTTCATTTTTAAAAGTTTCCTTCAAAAAATTAAGCCGTTGTTCAAGGTTAAACATATATTTTTTGCCAGCATTCACGCCAATAGCCAAAATAAGCTCATCAAAAACGTTAAGGCCACGTTCTATAATATCGTAATGTCCTAAAGTGATTGGATCAAACGACCCTGGAAAAACTGCTTTTTTCATAACTTAAAAATACAAAATATGTCTTAAGAATTGTTTTAGATACTATTTACATTCAAGTGGTAATAAAACCCACAATTTTAAACTTGTTAACCCGAAACTAGGTTTTCAAATTACAAAGCTGCTTTTATAGCCTCCTGAAATAACAGTTCCAAAGAAATACTTGCTGCCTGTGCCATTCGTGGTATAATACTTTCCTTAGACAACCCAGGATTAGTATTTACTTCAATAAAATGTGCATTGTCTTGATGAAAAATAAAGTCAAGTCTACAAATCCCTTTAAGGTTGAGTAAACCATATATCTCTTCAGTACGCGATTGAACATCTTTAGTCTTCTGTTTGTCGATACGTGCAGGCACTATTTCCTTGGAACGCCCAGAATACTTAGCTTCCAAATCAAAGAACTCCCCATCGGGTACTATTTCACAAACGGGTAATACCTTTATATTTCCTTCAAAGGGTATAATGCCAACTGATACTTCGGTGCCTGATAGGAAAGATTCTATTAAGATTTGGTCATCTTCGGTAAATGCTTTTTCAATGGCTGGCAACAATTGGGCTTCGGTATTCACCTTCGAAACACCATAGCTAGATCCTGCTCTGTTGGGTTTTACAAAAAGGGGTAGTTGTAGTTTGGCGATGGTCGCTTTCGCGAAAGCAGCATCAATCACATCTCCTTTATTCACAAAAATAGATTCTGCCATAGGAATGCCATACGGCCGCAACACGCTAAGGGTATCCCGCTTATTAAAGGTTAATGCACTTTCATAGAAGTCACAACTGGTCTGTGGTATTGCAACAGTTTCCAAGTAAGCCTGGAGTTTACCATCTTCTCCTGGTGTTCCGTGTATAGTATTATAAACCGCGTCAAAAGTGATGTGCTTTTCGTTGATATTTACGCTAAAATCTGCCTTATTTATAAGGTGACGATTACCAACAGCGTCCAAACAAAACCAGCCCTCATTAAGAATATGGACTGCATAAGGGTTATACTCCTTTTTGAGCGCTTCCATTACGGTTGCTCCACTTTGTAACGAGATATTTACCTCGCTGGAGTAGCCTCCCATTACTACGGCTATATTTTTTTTCAAACGGATATAATTTATAGCTCACAGACGAAAAAATAAGATTCGCCGTTATCCAAAAATAGGTGTTTCTTGTAACGCCTCCAAAAGACCATCAATTTTATATCTTTGCTGCAAACCCCCCTTTTAATGAGCCTTTTCCAATTTGTTTTTAGTAAGGTTTTTCTCAAACAACTAGCACTTGCCGGTGCTTTAGTATTAATCCTTGTTTTTGGATTGTTGTGGTGGCTCCGGATCACTACCAATCACAATGATCATATCACCGTACCCGACTTAAAGGGTATGACCCTAACACTGGTCGAACAGGAATTGGAACAGGCCAACTTACGTTATACAATTATTGATAGTGCCAATTATAACCCCAAGTATCCTAAGTTTTCTGTAATAGACCAGTCGCCAGTATCAGGCCAGGCAGTAAAGGAAAATCGAAAAATATATTTGGTACTCAACCCTTCGGGTTATCCGGAGATTCAGGTCCCAAACGTGGTAGGAAAAACCAAAAGACAAGCAGAGCCAACACTCAAGGCGGTTGGTTTTAAAATAGGAGAAGTTACCTATGTGCCACACATGGCCAAGGATGAGGTACAAGAAATACGATATAACGGCAAGAAAATCACTGCAGGCAGCAAATTACAACAGACCACGACTATAGATTTGGTTTTGGGGGATGGGAAACGCAGTTTCCTAAGCAATGACGAGAGTGATTCTCCATCTAATAAAGAAGGCGATGGAGACACCCAATGACGATACCCAACAACAGGAAGATGATCTTTATGAGCATTATAGCTTCACCGCTGGCGTAGGACAACAACCGCTGCGTGTAGATAAGTTTCTAATGAACTTTATAGAAAACGCTACGCGTAATAAAATTCAAAAGGCAGCAAAAAGTGGAAGTATTTATGTAAATGATACTGCCGTAAAACAAAATTACAAAGTCAAAGCTGGCGATGTAGTACGGGTACTTTTTGAACACCCACCGTATGAGTTTTTACTCACTCCAGAAGATATTCCGCTAGACATTGTTTTTGAAGACGATACACTACTTGTTGTCAATAAACCCGCGGGTATGGTTGTACATCCTGGCCATGGCAATTATTCAGGGACTTTGATTAATGCGTTGGTGTATCACTTTGATAACCTCCCAAATAATAGTAGTGATCGACCTGGTTTGGTTCACCGTATAGATAAAGACACCTCTGGCCTTTTGGTTATTGCCAAAACTGAAGAAGCCATGACCCATTTGGCCAAGCAGTTTTTTGATAAAACAACAGAGCGTGAATATTTGGCATTGGTCTGGGGAAATGTCACTGAAGATAGCGGCACCATAGAAGGCCATATTGGACGTCATCCAAAAAACAGGCTGCAAAATACTGTTTTTGAAGGCGATGATATTCATAAGGGAAAACAAGCCATAACCCACTATAAAGTTATTGAGCGTTTGGGCTATGTGACCCTTGTCTCCTGTAAACTTGAAACAGGACGCACCCATCAGATTAGAGTGCATATGAAGCATATAGGTCATACGCTTTTTAATGACGAGCGCTATGGTGGTCATGCCATTTTAAAAGGCACCACCTTCACCAAATACAAACAGTTTGCAGAAAACTGCTTCAAGACTTTGCCCAGACAAGGATTACATGCCAAAACATTAGGTTTTATTCATCCTGTTTCCCAAGAACTCATGCGATTTGAAGCCCCTGTTCCCGACGATATGACTTCTTGTATTGAGCGTTGGAAAAACTATGCTACACATCAAAAGTAGCGTTAAAAGTATAGATCGAACTTATCAATTTTTGCATTACCAAAATCAATAAGAACTTGAGAACTTCTTAAACCGATTTAGTATTTTTGAATACCTAGAATTATTGCTTTATGAAGATTGTTGTTTCACCAGCCAAATCATTAGATTTTGAAAAAGAATTACCTACCGCCCGATATAGCGAGCCCCTCTTTATTGAAGAAGCATCAATACTAAACAATGCGCTTTCGCGAAAATCGAAAAAAGCAATACGCGAATTGATGCACCTTAGTGATAAACTAGCTCAGCTTAATAAAGACCGCTATCAGCAATTTCATACCCCATTTACACCAGAAAATGCACGGCCAGCGGTTTATGCTTTTAATGGTGATGTGTATACAGGTCTTGATGCCTATTCTATTACTGAAGATAAACTAGATGCCCTTCAAGATAAATTACGTATTCTTTCAGGCATGTATGGCGTATTACGTCCTCTGGATTTAATGCAACCTTATCGACTGGAAATGGGAACGTCATTATCAATAAGACGAAATAAAAATCTATATGACTTTTGGGGTGACAAACCTACCCAACAACTTAATGAAGAGTTACAGAACGACGAGCTATTTGTCAACTTATCGAGTAATGAATACTTTAATGCCATTAAACCAAAAAAACTAAAAGTACCTGTGATTACTCCGATTTTTAAAGATTTTAAAAACGGTAATCTTAAAGTAATTTCCTTCTTTGCCAAAAAAGCGCGTGGACGGATGGTACGCTATATTTTAGATAAAGACATAGATAGCATAGAAGGGCTTAAAGGTTTTGACTATGATAGCTATGGATATAGTGAAGAGCATTCCAATGAGGACAAGAGAGAGTATGTTTTTATTCGATAGAGACTTTATTCAAGAGTTGGCAGTGATTTAAACCAAATATGCCGAATGAGAAAATGGGTTTATGGAATATCAACAGTAATTTCAGTATTCCTGATTTCTTGTGTCGTTAACAAAAAAATATTTAAAGAGTAAAGGTTTGCTGACTTCAATAATTTGACAATTAAAAAAGTGGTGGATATCGAAACATATTATGGTTTAATTGACTTTAATAAGATTTAAACCATAAATCAATTATAACAAAGCAATTAAGCGAGACAACATTGAAATATAATAACCCGCGTGCCGCTTTACGCTGGTTGATGCCTTTTATAAACACCGTCAAAGTATGTAATAAATAGACATGCTGCATTAAACCTTGAACATTGAGAACCTTTAAAAACATTAGATAAATCTTATATATCTTTAGCGCAAAATTTATTTCAATGCGCTTAATTCTTACTTTTTTATGTGTACTAGTTCTTTTTTCTTGTAAGCCCTATCAATCTACAGTTGAAAGAGAAGGTCAAATAACCTATGAACGCTTTCGCGAAAGCCAAAAGAAATTTAACTCCACAGACGGTAATATTGCATATATAGACAAAGGAGAAGGCCCTGTTATATTGTTACTTCACGGAGTGCCTACATCCGGTTGGTTATATCGTAAAATGATAGACCCTTTAGTTGATGCAGGGTATCGAGTTATTGCGCCAGATATGTTAGGTTTTGGTAGCAGTGATAGTCCTAAAGGATACGATATCTACTCCGATCAAAATCACTCATTGCGTTTATTGGCCTTAATGGACCATTTAGGTATCGAATCTTGGACACACGTTATGCACGATGTTGGAGGTCTTTGGACTTGGGATTTACTCGGTAATGATAATGCACACAGAATAAATCACCTTGTTATTCTTAATACCATCATTCTTGAAGATGGCTTTAATCCTCCTATACGATTTAGATCTGGACTTACGGCTAAACTGGCCATGTGGAGTTATCACAATGGTATTACTACAAACACCATGCTTCGTGCTCTTTTTAAAGAGGGTCTCAAAGAAAATAATTTAAATAAAGAAGATGTTAAAGGCTATAAAACGCCTTTAAAAGAAGGAAAAACTCGGGCAATGTATTATTTCTTTACGCAAACTTGTAATGAAATTCCTGATTATCGCCCTATGATTCAAAACTTAGATATTCCCTCCATTGTGATTTGGGGTAAAGAAGATGTTTTCTTAGAATGGTTACCACAAAGAGCAGAGCTAGAAAAAGACTTCCATCTTTCTGAAGACGAAGAACATCTATTAGATGCCAAACATTTTATTCAAGAAGAAAAGCCCGAAGAAATTGTAAGTTTAATTTTAGAATTCTTAGAGGATAAATAATATTTTAAAAATATAAACTCATGAAGCTAGGTGCATTTTCTATCAGTCTTACTGTAAAGAATATTCAAGCTTCCAAAGATTTTTATGAAACTTTAGGCTTTCAAGTATTTGCAGGTGATATGGAGCGCAAGTATTTAATCATGAAAAATGGCAATGCCCTTGTTGGGCTCTTTGAAGGGATGTTTGAAAAAAATATTTTGACATTTAATCCTGGTTGGGATGAAAATGCAGCAAAATTGGATAGTTTTAACGATGTTCGCGAGGTACAAAAACACCTTAAAGACAATGGTATAACCTTGCAAACCGAAATCAAGGAAAATACGACTGGACCTGGAAGTTTTGTGGTGATAGATCCAGATGGAAATCCTGTGCTTATTGATCAACACGTGTAATCACATAGCTTCCTTCTTAAATTGTTTTTGTCAAATACAGCTCCTTAACATCTTATACCAACATACCTTAATACCAAAATACCATCCTACTCTTTGTTCCACCACATCCATCCATACCCACCTTATAATTTAGCACAGGCTACTAAGATTATTGTAGGGACACTACCTCCACCCCGTTTCACCACAAGAGATTACAAAGCAGGAGATGTTGATTTTTGTTATGGTAGTATTAATGGTCAACTATGGCCAATACTAGATCGTATTTTTAAATTAAATCTCATTTATGAGAATACTCCCAAGGCTATAGAACAACGTAAAAGTTTTTTGATTGAACAGAACATTGGAGTTTGTGATATTGTAGCCTCGGCCAGACGTGAAAAAATAGATGCTTCAGATTTGGGTATGCAGAACGTGCAGCTTCGGCCTATTTTTAGATTCTTAGCCAAACACAAGCAGATAAACACCCTCCTTTTTACTGGAGGTAATAGCAAGAATGGTCCCGAATATTTTTTTCGACGTAAGGCAAAAGAACATGGTATAATTTTACAAGAAGTCTCAGCGCTTGTTCCTAGAATTTATCAATTTGAATGGGCTAGCAGAACTATAAAGACGGTTTCACTCACCGCACCCTCGGGGGCTGCTAATAGAGCTGTAGGCGCAATGCATGAATACAAAGCAATGAAGGCTAAAGACCCTGATATGAACACTTTAGATTACCGTATTTATCAATACAGACCTTACTTTATGGAAAGTTTCTAAAATTTTAGTTTATCTTGTATATTACAAATCAAAAATCCTACTTACCATGAAACAAATTACCTTACTTTTTATCGCATCTTTTTTATTATCCCAAATAGGGATTGCGCAACTATATGATGTTGACGATACAGACACCACACCATTTGAAGACATAAGTACTACTGGAACAGCCTTAGGATTGGGCGATGATGGCGAGGCTACTATTGCCACTCCGTTTATGTTTGTTGTTGATGGAGTACCATCTTCTGATTTTGTAATAGGAAATAATGGTGCTATCCTTTTTAATGCAACTACTGGAAATGTTGGATTTACTAACAACGCGTTAGCGCCAATGGATCCTGCATTTATAGCCCCGTTTTGGGATGATATAGATAGTGATAGCGGTGATGTATTTTGGGAAGTACGCGGCACCGCGCCCGACCAAAGACTTATTGTTCAATGGGATGATAGGCCACACTTTAATAATATAGGTAGTAGTACTTTTCAAGCCGTATTTTTTGAAGGCACTAATGAGATACTCTACGCGTATGAAGATGTCCTTTTTGAGAACGCTACTTTTGATAATGGTGCCAGCGCTACTGTAGGTATTGCTGCTCCTAATGATTTTGTGCAATATTCTTTTAATGAGCCTATAATTACAAATGGTCTAGCCATACGATTTACACCAGTAATACCACCTTCTATTATGTGCTCAGAGGATATTCAGGTGAATGTAATGGAGGGGTCTAGTGTTGTGGTGCCTATAGGTGTTACAACAACATATACGCCCGATTTTGGAACACTTCCAGAGTCTACAATTGATGGTTCTGGATTGTCAGAATTTCCAAGTGCTACTGCTACCCACGATGATACGACGCCAGCGAATTCCTTTGTAACTAGTGATGCTCCTACAGGTAGCTTTGATTTTGATTTGGGAGGAACTATGATGATTAATGGGTTATCTATCTGGAACCAAAATGCTGGTGGCCCTGGTGGTGCTGGTTCAACAGGAATACAAGACATAGTAGTATCATCTTCTACAGATGGTGTGGCATTCACACCCATACCTGGTGGTCCGACAAGTGTTGCCCAAGTAATGTCCAATGGACCTATTGGTCCAGAACAATTTAGTTTTGATGACGTAGAGGCTTCTTTTATTCGCCTTCAAGTATCAAGTAATTATGGAGATACATTCACAGGCTTTGCTGAAATTATTTTTACTAGTCCTATAGGAGGTGAAATAGGATGTGAAGCTATTGTAGACTATAGTTTACCTGTGGTTACAGGAACTTCGAATACAGCCACACAAACAGAAGGGTTACCAAGTGGTAGTGCCTTCCCAGTAGGTACAACAACCAATACTTTTGAAGTCATGGATGATGATGGTAATATATTAACTTGTACTTTTGATGTAACAGTCATTGATGATAGTAATCCAACCATTGAATGCCCTGAGGATACAGTAGTAAATGCCGAAACCGGTGATACTACTGTTGAACTACCTGATTTTACCGGTGATGCGGTAGCAGATGACAACTGCCCAGACTTTACCGTGACTCAAGACCCAGCAGCTGGTACTGTATTTGATACAGGTACTGTAGAAACTGTAACCATAACAGTAACTGATGCTTCTGGTAATGAAACCAGCTGTAGTTTTGAGGTAACCTTAGATTTCTCATTGAGTAATGATGCGTTTAATCTAAACAACAGCATTGCTGTTTATCCTAACCCTACACGAGGATTACTTACTATAAATAATGCCGATAATATTAGTTTGATTCAGGCTACTATTACTGACTTAAATGGTCGCATTATACAAACGCTACCTTTAGAAGATACAATTAATGCTCAAATCTCTCTAGAGAGCTTAAGTAATGGTATATATTTTATACGTATTAATTCAGAAAATGC
>CAZDFA010000069.1:0-13573 GCA_964504555.1 uncultured Flavobacteriaceae bacterium
TGACCCGTAGCACAACCAAGGTTTACCAAACGTCCTTCCGCCAACAAGATTATATCTTTCCCATCTACGGTATATTTATCTACCTGTGGTTTGATTTCATCTTTAGTATTTCCATAATTGTCATTAAGCCAAGCTACTTGTATTTCATTATCAAAATGACCAATATTACAAACTATAGCTTTGTCCTTCATGGCTTTAAAGTGCTCTCCACGAACAATATCTTTATTACCCGTTGTAGTAATTACTACATCTGCATTGCCCACTACAGTATCTAACTTCTTCACTTCATATCCGTCCATAGCGGCTTGTAAAGCACAGATTGGATCAATTTCAGTAACAGTAACAATAGCACCCGCTCCTCTAAAAGATGCCGCTGTACCCTTACCAACATCACCATAACCACAAACAATTACACGCTTACCTGCAAGCATAGTGTCTGTTGCTCTGCGAATAGCATCTACTGCACTTTCGCGGCAGCCATATTTATTATCAAACTTTGATTTGGTAACCGAATCATTTACATTAATAGCAGGCATTGGAAGTGTTCCATTTTTCATTCGCTCATATAAACGATGAACACCTGTGGTCGTTTCTTCAGAAAGCCCTTTAATACCCGGCACCAATTCTGGAAACTTATCTAAAACCATATTCGTCAAATCACCGCCATCATCCAAAATCATATTTAAAGGCTTACGATCTTCTCCAAAAAAAAGTGTTTGCTCGATACACCAGTCAAATTCTTCTTCATTCATACCTTTCCAAGCATAAACAGGAATTCCAGCTTCAGCAATAGCTGCTGCTGCTTGATCTTGGGTTGAAAAAATATTACAAGAACTCCAAGTAACTTCTGCACCCAAAGCCTGAAGAGTTTCAATCAAAACTGCTGTTTGAATTGTCATATGCAAGCAACCTGCAATACGAGCTCCTTTAAGCGGTTGCTCATTTTTATACTCTTCTCGTAGAGACATTAACCCAGGCATTTCTGCCTCGGCCAATTCAATCTCTTTTCTACCCCAAGTGGCTAGTGATATATCTTTTACTTTGTACGGTACGTACGACGCTGTTTTGGTACTCATTTTAGTATATTTGATGTATTACAAATTGACTGCAAAATTACGTAATATCCACAAGCTCTCGTGCCTCTTTACAAAACAATAACAGTATCATCTTCAACGACAGTCTATATCTGGAAAATTGAAGAAGATTTGGACTGGCTTTCAAAAGATATTTCATTAAGCCCTCATTGCCAAAAACGTGTGGATGGAATGATGTCATTATTGCACAAAAGAGGATTTATGAGCGTAAGACACCTACTAGCACAGGCAGGCTATACTGATCATAATATCTATTACAATGATTTTGGGAAACCGCATCTTGATGACGGCACGTTTATTTCTATCACACATTCCTATACATTCGCCGCAATAATTATAAGTAAAACGCATCCTGTTGGCATTGACATTGAGAAACAGCGTGATAAAATACTGCGTATTGCTCATAAATTTACGCCTATTGAAGCTTATAAAACCTTGGCTAATGTAGATGCAGTTATCAGAAAACTTACTATTGTATGGGGTAGCAAGGAATCTATTTACAAGCAATATGGACAAGAAGGCCTTAGTTTTTTAAAACATATAGATATTCAGGATTTTAATTTTGAAGATGGCCATACTTCAGGAAAGGCATCTTATCAAGGGAATACCAATTCCTATAATTTAAAATTTGAAGAATTTGAGGGCTTTACTTGCGTTTATAGTTATTAGCTATGGTGATCTATACTAATTGGTTAGCTCAAATAGAAGCCAACAAGAAGTGTCTTACTATTCTTATTGACCCTGAGAAGTTTGATCTTTCGGATGCTTTCGCCAAAGCGTATATCCAAAAACTACCACTTGGCACCACCCATATTTTTGTGGGCGGCAGTACGCAAGTAGAAGATAAAACTTCGGCAACCATTATCCTTTTAAAAAAATACACTTCACTGCCAATTATTCTATTTCCTGGCGATCACTCTCAGCTCACCCACGAAGCAGACGGTGTCCTTTTTTTATCCTTGCTTTCTGGAAGAAATCCGAAATACTTAATAGAACAACAGGTACAGGCAGCTCCTTTATTAAAAAAATTAGATATGGAAGTAATCCCAACGGCTTATATCCTGATAAATGGTGGAAAAGAAACAGCCGTTCAACGTGTAAGTCAAACAGAACCGATTGATCAAATAGATATAGAACTTATCAAAAACACAGCTCTAGCAGGACAATTTTTGGGCTTTAAGTGTATTTATCTAGAGGCAGGAAGTGGTGCAATAGAGCCTGTAAACTCTCAGATAATTGCTCAATTGAAGCCATTAATAAATATCCCTTTAATTGTTGGTGGAGGCATACGTTCCCCCAAAGAAATAGAAGCTGCCTTTCAAGCAGGCGCCGATATGGTTGTGGTTGGCACGGCTATTGAAAACAATACCTACAAATAAAGTCTTATTTTTGAAAATAAGGAAAGCCCATGAAACTTACCTATATTACCCTTCTTCTTTGCTTTTGTAGTCAAGCCCAGCAAATTGCGGTAATTGATAGTACGTTGCAGCAAGGTATTTCTTTTGCCACTATATCATTTGGTAATGGCCTAGGCACTTTTGCAGGAGAAGATGGGGTTTTTGACTTTTCTAAGAAAAAGTATACAGACGTGGACACCTTATATATTTCGGCAATTGGTTTTAGCCAAAAATCTGTAGCTACTAATAATCTTCCAAGCAAAATTTACTTGAAGCCAGAAGCATCGCAGCTAAATGAGGTCATCATCGCGGCTCCTAAAAGGGCTAAATATAAGATAAAAAAGCGCAAACCAACTACACACATTAATCATCATACTTCCTGGTTGCCTACCGTAGAGAGTGAAGTCGCCGTTTTATTAAATAGATATGAAGGAAAGACAACACAAGTAGAAAAGTTATTACTCCCTATAAATGCAGAGAACCAATATATATCAAAAGGTAAAGGTTCCTACGCTACTGTTTTTAAAATTCAGTTTTATGAAAATAAAAATGGTTTTCCTAGTACACCTGTTTATCATGAAAAAATAGTGTTTAATATTGACGACAGAGAAGACAAAATATTTGAGCTCGATGTTACGAAATATGGTGTTTTTATACCCAAAGATGGTGTTTTCGCAGCCGTTCAAGTGTTAGGCTATGCCAATGATGACGGTAGATTAATCCAGTCTAAAAAATATAGAGAAATTGAAACCCGCCGAGGGATTCGTAAAATATCTACTTCTTTTAGACCCTTGCTGCCATTTACAGATAGACTACCCAACCAAAAGACCTTTGTAAGACGGGTGTTTTTAAATAGAAAAAAATGGCAGGTCTTTGACAAAACGTATAATGTCAACTCAAAACTTATTCAGTACAACCACCGCAATTACGGGCTTGGCGCTACTTACAGAGTATATGAAGATAATTAGTTAGAATAGTATGTCACCTAAATTATCAAAGAAGGACTTACAACAACTTAAAGAAAAAGGGATTAGTGAACAGACCCTAGCTAATCAATTGGCTCTTTTAACAGAAGGCTCAAAACCAGTTACGCTTAGTGAAGCGGCGACCATAGGCAATGGTATAAAACGTTTTGAAAAAATTGAGCAAGAGCGACTCAGTGCTCTTTTTGAAGAACATAAAGATCAGTTAGATTTACTCAAATTTGTGCCAGCCTCTGGAGCTGCGACACGCATGTTTAAGTTTCTATTTCAATTTTTAGATGAATTCAATCCTGAAAAAGAGTCGACCAATGCCTACATCAATAAAAAAGACGATCAAGATCTAAGAATCTTTTTCGTTGGTCTGGATAATTTTCCGTTTTACGATGAAGTTCGTCAAAAGTTGGTAGAAATATATGATGATGATAGTGATGATATCAATAAAAATAGACTGCGTTTTGTTCAATTATTATTAAATAAAAATGGATTTAATTACGGCTACTATCCAAAAGGGCTTCTTCCTTTTCATTGTTATAAAAAACACAAAGCATCATCTTTTGAGGAACATCTTTTTGAAGCCGCATTGTATGTAAAAACAAAAGGGAAAGCGAGGTTACATTTTACCATTTCAGAATCTCATTACAATAAATTTAAAGACCAGTTTGAAAGGGTGCAACAACGAATTGAAGAAAAAACAAATACTGTCTTTAACTGTAGCTACTCCTTTCAATTATCTAATACAGATACTATAGCTGTACATCCAGACAATACGATTTATAGAGACAAAGAAGACCATTTGGTCTTTAGACCGGGCGGGCACGGTGCCTTAATTGAAAATTTAAGCAATCAGGATGCAGATATTATTTTCATTAAAAACATCGACAATGTTGTTGTTTCGCAATATGAGAATGAAATAGTATTCTATAAAAAAATGCTAGGTGGCCTGCTCATAGAAGTTCAAAAGAAATCTTTTAATTATATACAATTGTTAAATAAAGAAGAAGTAAATGACGACCAACTTCTAGAAATCGTATACTTCTTACAAGACCAATTTTGTCAAAAACTATCAATAGATTTTGAGAAGTTTTCTAAAAAATATCAAATTGAATATTTAAAGGAACAATTAGATCGTCCCATACGTATATGTGGAATGGTAAAAAATGAGGGCGAACCAGGTGGTGGTCCTTTTTGGGTAAAACACGATAGTGGTACTATTTCATTACAAATTGTAGAAAGCAACCAAATAAATACTAAAGAACCAGTGCAAAAGCATATCCTACAATCGGCCACACACTTTAACCCAGTAGATATTGTTTGTGGTATAAAAAATTACAAAGGTGAGAAGTTTGACCTTTCTAAGTTTGTAGATTTGAAAACACATTTTATTAGCAAAAAAACAATACAAGGAATCCCAATAAAAGCACTCGAACATCCCGGACTATGGAATGGTGCTATGGCAAATTGGAATACAATTTTTGTCGAAGTCCCCTTAATAACATTTAATCCAGTAAAAACCGTAAATGACCTACTAAAGCCTACTCATCAAGTAGATTAATCAATCTATTCTGCAAAAAACTAGAATTTAATGCTTTAGAAGTATAATTTTTTAGTTAGTCATTAGGAAATCTAGAATTCTTTATTACTTTTACCCTCCATCTGCAATTTTTGGGGATGAAATTGACTTAAACTAATAATCAGAATAAAACAGGCTGTATCAAGTTGGGGAATTTTAGTCCAGGCTGTAAAAAATGGTCGTTTTAACAGGCGGCCATTTTAATTAGATACAGTAATTACACCTCCATTTTGATCTACTCGATAAGATAAAAGTGGAAATTCAAGTACTTCATTCAGGGCTTGGCCAGTAATCAAACTGTAGGTCCTTCCTTCTACGCAATTGCTTAAAACCTCAATACCGTTCAAGTCCATTCTGGAACAGGGCCCGAGCGGTGTGTTAGGGTCTGCTGCTTCCCATGCAACGAGACCTGCTCCCGTATTAATTACAAAAACACCTCGTAGACCTCCATTAACAGCAAAAATTGCATTGGAAGGAATTTGTAAATCTAGCGCCTGTATGGTGCTAAGTGTTATGGAAAACGGAACATCCAATAAATTTGAATTACTATTTCTAATACTATCATCGCTTTCACAAGCAAAACAAACAAAAACAATAAGGGTATAAAATATTTTTCTCATACTATTTTTAAAAACTCAATATGCAAATATGTTACATTATTAGCAAATCCATCGAGATTCAAATATTTATTATATTTGTACAACTAGAAATCCCGCCTTAAAGGGATTTTTTTATCCCCTACCATTTCCTAACGCGTAGGGAATTTTTTTAGTATAACAGTAAGTAAACAGTATATTTTAAAGATTACTATATGAGTAAGGTACAATATTACTCTGCAGAAGGATTAAAAAAATTAAAAGCAGAATTAGGTCATCTTAGAGACATAGAGCGCCCCAAGGCATCTCAGGCCATTGCAGAAGCTCGCGATAAGGGCGATCTAAGTGAAAATGCCGAATATGATGCCGCAAAAGAAGCTCAAGGTTTATTAGAAATGCGTATTTCTCAAATGGAAGAAATAGTAGCCAATGCACGTGTTATCGATGAGTCTCAGTTAGACACCTCAAAAATATTGGTACATTCTACCGTTAAAATTAAGAATACAGCAAACGGGATGGTTATGACCTATAAACTGGTTGCCCAATCAGAAGCAGATATTAAAACTGGGAAAATTTCGGTTGATTCTCCCATAGGAAAAGGACTTCTTGGAAAAAAAGTTGGGGACACGGCAGGTATAAAAGTCCCTAATGGGGTAATGACATTTGTAATTATGGAAATTAGCAGGTAAATGGCAAGTATCTTTACCAAAATTATAAATAGAGAAATCCCTGCCCATATTGTTGCAGAAAATGATGACTTTATTGCAATTTTGGATATCAATCCTAACACAAAAGGACATACCCTTTGTATCCCAAAAAAGGAAGTTGATAAGATCCTTGATCTTGATGACCAAACATATTTGGAGTTAATGGTATTTAGTAAAAAAGTTGGACAAGCTATTAAAGCCTGCATTCCCTGTAAACGGGTTGGATTATCCGTAATTGGTCTAGAAGTGCCTCATGTGCATGTGCATCTCATTCCTTTACAATCAATGGAAGATGCCCGTTTTATTCAAAAAACAACGTTAAGTCAAGATGAATTTACGAACATTGCTTCTACAATAAGAGCAGTATACAACGGATAACTAGTTGATTTTTAACCTACTAGTTTTAATGAAATTTGTATCGTAGTCCCTTTGTCTATTTCACTTTTTAGTACACGAATATCTCCTTTGTGATATTCTTCAATAATACGTCTGGCGAGTGAAAGGCCTAACCCCCATCCTCGTTTTTTTGTTGTATACCCTGGTTCAAAAATAGCTTTGTATTTATTTTTAGGAATTCCTTTACCCGTATCTGTAATTTTTACTCTGGCAAAACCTGAATCTTTAGAGACATTAATAGCTAAGTCACCTCTTCCTTTCATCGCATCTATGGCATTTTTTACCAAATTTTCTACCGTCCAACCATATAATTGCTCATTTAGCGAGACCTTTAAAGGTTCATTAGGAATATCTATTTGAAAGTTAATTAGTTTTGAACTTCTATTTGACAAATAATCAAATGCTTTTTGTGTTTCTAAACCAATCTCTAAAGTCTCTAAAACAGGGGTAGATCCTATTTTACTAAAACGCTCCGTGATAACATTAAGCCGATCAATGTCCTTGTTCATTTCTGCAATATAGCTCGGGTCTACTTGCTCATCTTTTAAGATTTCAGTCCAACCGACTAAAGAAGAAAGCGGGGTGCCAATTTGATGGGCAGTCTCCTTTGCCATTCCTGCCCATAAAGAATTCTGTGATGAAGCTTTAGAAGTGAGATAATAAAAATAGATCAAGGCTAAGAAAAGCACCACGATAAGAATTAATGCAGCTGGAAAAAATTTTATTTGAGAAATAATAGGCGAATTACCATAATAGAGAATATTAGATTTTACCCCATCAAACTCAATAGGTATAGGTTCATTAATCAATGCAAACTCCTGAGCCATCTTTTCAAAATCTTCCTGACTTTTTTCATTAGCATCAATTATGTTCCTACCAGAATAGGTTTCTTCTTCAAGATTATATAACAAAATAGGAATGGTTATATTACCAGTAAGAACGTCATTTTGAAGTCTGTTAAGGGAACTATTTATTGTGCTAGCTTCATATCCTTTAGGATTAGGGTCAACATCTGATACTTCATCAAAAGAGCGATAAACGGCAGCCAAATTTTCAACTTTACTGCGTTCAGATTCCTTTAATTGGTCAAAAAATAGAGATACATTCCACAAGATTAATGATATTGCGATTAGAGATGCAACAATTATAAACCATCTTGAAAATTGAGGATTGTTTTCGAATTTCATAAGTTGTGATAGCAGTGAATACTTATCCTGTTAAATATAATCCATTTCTGTTAATATTATTGTGCAAACCAACAGGCGCTTAATACCTAACTTTCCTACTTTTGTTAGAAATAATTTGCGTTGCTCTCTATAAATCCAAATACAACCCCAATACCCCAACTATTTGGCTACCTCACTGGTAGTGTTGGGCCAAGACCAATAGCTTTTGCCAGTACAATTAATGCTTATGGGGAAGTAAATTTGGCACCATTTAGTTTTTTTAATGTTTTTGGAGCCAATCCGCCTATTGTTGTTTTTTCTCCTGCCAGAGCTGGACGAACAAATACCACAAAAAATACCTTGGACAATGTTTATGAAATTCCTGAAGTTGTGATTAACGTCGTCAATTATGATATTGTGCAACAGATGAGTTTATCAAGTACTGCCTATGAAAAAGGAGTTAATGAATTTGTAAAAGCAGGACTAACTCAAATCCCTTCCATAATTATACGCCCTCCAAGAGTAGCAGAATCACCCATTCAAATGGAATGCAAAGTCGTTGAAATAAAACCTCTGGGTGACCAAGGCGGTGCCGGTAATTTAGTGATTTGTGAGGTAGCTCACATCCATATTAAGGAAGAGGTATTGGATGATGACGGTTTAATTAATCCCTTAAAATTAGACCAAGTGGCTAGACTTGGTGGCAACTGGTATAGTAGAGCAAATCAAGGTTTGTTTGAAGTGCCTAAACCTGTTGCTAACTTAGGAATAGGAGTAGACCAAATCCCAAAGACAATAACACAACTCGAAGCACTTGATGGCAATGACTTGGGTAAATTAGGCACTATACCTGTGATCCCAACTACAGAAGAGGTTGACAATTTTTTAGACAAAAACATCAAAAATCTAAGTTCTATTGACCTTATTGCTGAGGCTAAATCCTATTTAGAACAGAATAAAATTGTAGATGCTTGGATGCTATTAATACATTATAATAACAAAACAGTATAAATTTCAAATGGACGTTCAAGGCAGAATTAAATTAATTGGAGAGACTCAAACTTTTGGCAGCAATGGCTTTAGAAAAAGAGAGGTAGTAATAACCACAGAAGAGCAGTATCCACAACATTTAATGATCGAATTTATTCAGGACAAAACTGAATTGCTTAATACCTATGCGGTAGGTCAAGAAGTGAAAATAAGTATCAATTTACGCGGTAGAGAGTGGGTAAACCCTCAAGGTGAAACAAAATATTTTAATAGCATACAAGGGTGGCGCATTGAAGCCTTGCAAAGCACTCAAGCTGCTGAAGGCGAAATACCTCCAATGCCCCCTATAGATAGTTTTGAGCCTGCCAAGGATGTAAAGGAGCAAGATTTTGATGATCTACCTTTTTAAAAAAGTTATGGTTTTTGTTTAACCTTAGTTTTTTTTCTTATCTTTGAGGTAATCTTATACGGACTTCCGTATAATGACCCCTAAATATTTTCCTTTTGGCCCACAGTAGGTTTGCCTATTGTGGGTTTTTTTATGCCTTAAATTTAGTATTTTCACGATCCTATGAATAGTACCCGATTTATAGAACGTGTATTTCAAAAATTTATCCCTTCACCTTTTGTAATTGCTGTTGTATTAACCTTTGCTACAATACTACTTGCATTAATACTAACTAATAACCCAACTGAAGGTTTATATCTTTTTACCATATTGGATTATTGGGAAAGTGGTATTTGGAACGTCAATCTATTAGTATTTGGGTATCAAATGATGCTTATTCTTGTATTAGGCCATGTATTAGTACTTAGCAAACCGGTTTCTCAACTTATAAACAAAATTACGCCCTATGCCCACGATACCAAGTCTGCTGTACTCTTGGTAAGTATTAGTACAATGCTTGTTTCTTTTTTCAATTGGGGCTTAGGCCTAATTTTTGGAGCAATCATTGTCCGAAAAATTGCCGAAGCTGCTCAAGAAAGAAACTTTGGTATCAATTACCCCTTAGTTGGCGCATCGGGATACGTTGGTCTTATGATCTGGCATAGCGGTATGAGTGGTTCTGCACCGCTTAAAGTAGCAGAAACCAATCATCTTAAAACTCTTATGACAGGTATTTCAGATCCTGAAATACTAACGCAGCTTCCTTCCAAAATTACAGATGGACAGACCATATTTAGTTGGTGGAATTTGCTCCTATTTGTGATTCTTATGGCAGTAGTCCCTTTTACCTTTTGTCTTCTCGCTAAAAAAAGCAAGGTGACTCAACTGCCTAAATTTACCATTTCAAAAGAAGATGAAAAATCAGATACTTTTGAAAGACTAGATGATTCAAAACTCTTAGGATTAACCTTTGCAGGCATCTTAATATTAACTTTTTTCATAAAATATTTCGGGAAAACTTTATCACCTAATATGATCAATTTCCTGTTATTAGGTCTTTGTATACTGTTTCACGGTAATTTTAAAAGATTTTTAAAAGCGGTAGAACACGCTATTGGAGGTGCGTCGGGTATACTTATCCAATTTCCTCTTTACTTTGGGATAATGGGTATTATGAGCAGTACAGGTATGGTAACATTAATAAGTGATGCTTTTGTCAACATAGCTACTGAAACCACACTGCCCATATTTACCTTCTTTAGCGCAGGATTGGTCAATATTTTTGTGCCTAGTGGGGGTGGGCAATGGGCAATCCAAGGGCCGATTGTTATTGAAAGTGCACTCCAATTGCGTGTACCGCTTCCTAAAGCAATAATGGCATTGGCTTATGGAGATCAGATTACTAATATGCTGCAACCTTTTTGGGCTTTACCATTATTGGGAATTACCCAGCTTAAAGCGAAAGAGATTTTACCCTATACTTTACTTATTATGTTAGTTGGCAGCGCAGTTTATATACTAGGCTTGCTATTTTTGTAATATGTACGTCCTTAATAGTGAACTGTATTTTCCGCCTGTTTCTCAAGCCAGTCAGGATGGCCTCCTAGCAGTAGGAGGAGATCTTTCCGTAGACCGTATTTTATTGGCTTATAAATCAGGTATTTTCCCTTGGTTTAATGAAGGACAATTACCACTATGGTGGAGTCCCGATCCCAGGATGGTTGTTGCACCAGAAGGTGTATATGTTTCTAAATCTATGCGAAAACTAATTCGTGATAAGACATTCAAAGTAACCTACAACACTCATTTTTTGGAAGTTATTTTAGGCTGCAAGCGCAAAAACCGAAGGGATCAACACGACACCTGGATAACCAACAAAATGGTAGAAGCTTATCTTACCTTCCATGAGGCTGGCTATGCTCATTCTGTAGAGGTTTGGCAAAACCTACAACTTGTTGGCGGCCTATATGGTATTGACCTTAAAGAAAAAGGTGTGTTTTGTGGTGAGAGTATGTTTACCCACGTTAGCAATGCCAGCAAATATGGATTTATTATGCTTTCGCAAAAGCTACAACAGCAAAACTACCGCCTGATAGACTGCCAAATATATACTGAGCACCTTGCCAGTTTGGGAGCTTTTGAAATGCCAAGAGAAGAGTTTTTAAAATATCTGAAATAAAATTACTCTTGAACCTCAGTATATCTAAAGCAACCCACCTCATGATCATTAACCATTCCTACGGCCTGCATAAAGGCATAAACAACAGTACTGCCTACAAACTTAAACCCTCGCTTTTTTAAATCTTTAGAGATAGTATCACTTAAGGAGGTGTTGGCTGGAGCATCTGTATAGTGTTGCCAGCTATTTTGTATAGGGGTATTATCAATAAATTTCCAGATATATGAAGAAAAACTACCAAACTCCTCTTGTACTTTTAGATAAGCCTGCGCATTACTAATCGTAGCGCGAACCTTTAATTTATTTCTGATAATCCCGGCATCTTGCAGCAGCTCCTGAACTTTAGAATCACCATAATTTGCTATTTTCTTATAGTCAAAACGATCAAAAGCCTTCCTAAAGTTTTCCCGTTTGCGCAGCACCGTAATCCAACTCAATCCTGCTTGAAAAGTCTCTAGAATAAGAAATTCAAATAGTTGATCTTCATCCCTTAAGGGTACCCCCCACTCAGTATCATGATAGGCTTCATATAAGGCATCTCCTTCGCACCAACCGCAACGGTGTTTTTTTGACATATATTCTGCTTAAGGCCATTAAAATACACAGGTTCAAGTACTTTTCCAAAAAATTTATTAACTTACATCTTAAAAGTTTTTGCCATGAAAAAGATAATACTAGGGGGTCTCTTCTTACTAAACATTTCTCTTCATTCTCAAATCGTAGATATCCCAGATACTAATTTTCTAAATATATTATTAAATCACAGCCCGATCATAGACCTAAATGGAGATGGTCAAATACAAGTATCAGAAGCTCAAGAGTTAACTAGTCTTTTGATATTACCCTTCCCTCAGCCCGGGGAAGAAGTTGAAAATTTAACTGGCATTGAAAGTTTTATAAATATTAAACAACTGTTTATGCCTGGTCATAATATAAGTGAAATGGATCTTTCTAATCTTCAATTATTAGAAGTATTGGTGGCTCAAGAAAATGAGTTTACTTCTACAGAAAGCTTAATTTTGAGTCCAACTCTTGAAACTATTCTCCTAAATGATAACAATATAGCATCTTTTGATGGAGCAGGTCTTATAAATCTAGAGGTTATCGATTTATCTGATAACCCTATTACATCCTTAGATCTTTTAGACTCCGAAGAGACTCTTGTATCATTAAATATCATTAATACTGGTCTAACCAATTTTGATATTGCACCCCTTCAATCCTTATCCTCGCTTTCATATGGCAGCCCTATCATCGCAGAAATTGACCTAAAACAAAATACCAATTTAATTGGACTCACTATTGAGAATGTTAACTTTATTCCTGACCTTACTATGGCGCCTCAACTTGTTGGATTAGATGTGTTAAACGCTCCTTTTACCACCATAGATTTAAACCTGGTGCCTAACTTGTCCTCCTTAATACTTGAAGATATGGACGTTCTCGAAATAGATACAAGTGTTCTTCCAAATCTTACTTTTCTAGTACTCATAGATCTTGATCTTAGCACTTTAGATATAGGCTCAAACAATCTTTTTCTGTTAACAATTGAAAATAACAATCTAGAAATCGTGGGTCTAGACGTCCAATCAGGTTTGGGCATCCTTAGCATAAATAATGTGCCGCTATTCAAAACAACTAATTTTGATGACTTCCCTAATCTGTTAAGAGCATCCTTTAGTAATTTGCCTCTACAATCATTTGATTTTTCAACTAACGAAAATTTAGTTGAAATTTCTTTAGAAAACACTCCTGTTACAGAGCTTATTGTACCTCAAGAAATTCAATCTCCCTCTATAAGTCTTACTCTAGAAGCAACGCAAATTCAAAATTTAGATGTTTCAACCCTTAATAATATTCATGATATAGTCATTATAGACAATCAAAATCTTGAAACCATTAATTTACAAAATGGAGCTAATGAAGATATTTTCGAACTTTCATTTGAAAATAATATCAACCTAGAATTTGTTTGCGTAGACAATGTCCAATTTGCCATAGATAACTTTACCAATGTAGATCCAGGTGTCACTTTTGTGGAAGATTGTTCTGTACTTTCCACAGAAGAATTTCAGGATTTTAAGGTCAATATTTACCCTAACCCAAC
>CAZDFA010000070.1:0-13510 GCA_964504555.1 uncultured Flavobacteriaceae bacterium
TTTGCTTGCAAAATATAGCAATTTGGGTCGGCTAAAGCCGAATGCAGTTATAACTAATGTATATCAGTACACTAGCGCTCTGTCAAGATACACAAAAACACACAACGCACTAGTTATTAGGCTGCTATTTGTTAACAGTTGATTAAAGGTAGTTGTTTTTAAAGGTTAATGTAGATACTAAAAGGGTCTATATTGGTATTTCTATTTCTCCAAACCACCCTATCTTTGACAACCAAAGGTAACAGGCGCTATGAGAACCAAAACCCATAAAAAAAATAAAATCAATGTCGTGACCTTAGGTTGTAGTAAGAATGTTTACGACAGCGAGGTTTTGATGGGGCAGCTACGTGCTAATAACAAGGAGGTAGTGCACGAAGAAGAAGGGAATATTGTGGTGATCAATACTTGTGGGTTTATCAATAACGCCAAGGAAGAGTCGGTTAATACCATCCTTGAGTATGTACAGCGTAAGGAAGAAGGTAGCGTAGATAAAGTTTTTGTCACCGGTTGCCTTTCTGAACGCTATAAGCCTGATTTACAAAAAGAAATCCCTAACGTAGACCAATATTTCGGCACTACAGAGTTACCGGGTTTACTCAAAGCTCTGGGGGCAGATTATAAACACGAACTCATAGGCGAGCGCCTCACCACCACACCAAAAAACTATGCCTACCTTAAAATAGCAGAGGGATGCGACCGTCCCTGCTCCTTTTGTGCTATTCCCTTAATGCGTGGCAAACACAAATCAAAACCTATTGAAGACCTGGTTATAGAAGCAGAGAAACTTGCTGCCAAAGGCGTTTCTGAACTCATCCTGATCGCACAGGATCTCACCTATTACGGACTGGATCTCTATAAAAAACGCAACCTCGCACAACTACTTAAGGCGTTGGTGAAAGTAGAAGGTGTGCAGTGGATTCGCTTGCACTATGCCTTCCCAACAGGCTTCCCAATGGAAGTGCTGGATGTAATGCGTGACGAGCCTAAGATCTGTAACTATATTGATATTCCACTACAACATATAGCTGATCCGATCTTGAAGTCCATGCGTCGCGGTACCACTAAAGCCAAAACAGATGCCTTGCTAGAACAGTTTCGCGCCAAAGTACCCGGTATGGCTATTCGAACCACTTTGATTGTTGGTTATCCTGGAGAAACCGAGGCAGATTTTGAAGTCCTTAAGGAATGGGTCAAAACCCAACGTTTTGATCGCTTGGGTTGCTTTACCTATTCGCACGAAGAGAATACCCACGCCTACAAACTGGAAGATGATGTTCCAGAAGAAATCAAGATGGATCGCGCCAACAAAATAATGGAAATACAATCCCAAATCTCCTGGGAACTTAATCAACAAAAAATAGGGCAGACCTTCATGGTAGTTATTGATCGTAAAGAAGGCAATTTCTTCATCGGTCGTACTGAATTTGATTCTCCAGATGTGGACAATGAAGTCCTAATAGACGCTACCAAACACTACCTAAAAACCGGGAATTACGCTCAAGTCACCATCACCGAAGCTGAGGATTTTGATCTCTATGCAGAACTGGTTTGAATTGAAATTTCCAAGCACCAAAATTATTATTCCCAATCTAAGGGTTCAACTTTTAAACCTTAAACCATTTATCAATAACTCAGTAACCCTATAATTAAATTCTAAACTTATTATTATTCGTAAAGAAAACGGCATTAGCCACAAACAACTTTCCATTCTCCCAAAAAGCTCGGAATAATGGATCATCTACAAAATAGATAAAGCTACCTCGCCCCATACGCTCTTCCCCAAAAATGAGGGATTTGTTTAATTTACTTTTAGCCTTATCGCCAGCAAAGCCTGATACATTTTCGGGTTTATCATCAATATAGGCAACATTAAAACCACTATCTAAATACGCGTATGAACTACTACCTAGTTTTAGGCTAAAATACTCGTCACCATAGCCAAAAGCCATAGGGTGGGTCTTATCAACTTTAGTACGAAAGATGCTTCCTGTTATAAAATTAGCAACGCTTTCGTTTTCACGATCAGCGTAAGGGGTAAGGTTCTCTTTTTTAGCTGAATCATCTTCTGACGCTGGCATATTTCGCTTTAAGTTAAAACCATCTTTACCCGCAAAACTGCTCACCGCATTAGAAAGGGCAATTACCTTACCGCCAGAGCGAACCCATTCTTTCAACTTTTTTAATGCCAGCTCATTAAGCACGCCGCCGTAGAATCCGCTAGGCATAATAAGCACATCGTAAGCATCCAGATTGGTGCGCCCAAACTGACCGGTATCTATTGAAGTTAGAGGATAACTCAGTTGCTGCTCAAAAAAGTGCCAGGTAGCACCATAGCTTAGGGAGGAAGTTCCATCACCTTTGAGGATGGCCACTTTTGGCGAACTGATTAACTTGATTTCTGGCGAACCAAAATCGGGGCCACTGGTCGAATAACTTGAAGTCGCAGCTGTTACTTGTCTGTTATGTTTAGTAGCCAGCTCACTAACTACTTGGCTAAAATCTTTCCGATCCTGGTTATCACTTTTAGTTATTACCAATGCACCGCGATCAAAACTTTTACCAGAGTTGGTCATCGGTTTTTCGGTAAAGCGTACTTTGATTTTCGCTTTAAGCAAATCGGCTAAAAATTGCGCATCGGCTAGACTTTTCCATTCGGCTAAATAGCCGGGCGTATCTTTGGTCAATACCTGATTGCTACTTGTAAAGGGATTGGCCACAGTTGCTGCTATGGTAGTGCTGGTTGCCACTCCTTCCAGTCCATAGGCGTGTGGTAAATTCCAGGCTGTGATATCATAGGTGAGAGGTGTACTTAGTTTAGCATCCGGTTCAAAGAGCACGGTCACCATTTTTCCTTTTGGCTGATTGCCAGGAACCACCAGAGCCAGTTCATAATTCATACTGCCTTGGGCGTTTTTGGTGTAGTGAAAACCACTTACTTTCCCGTTGCGGTCAAAACCGTATTGTATCTCATGCTTGTCTAGGAGTTGGGCAAGTCCATTGAGCTTATCAGGATGCCCTTTAAGGACATAGCTTTTGTATTTTGGATTGGTATTGATAAAAAATTTAGAAAACTCGGTATTGAGTTTAACAGCTTGTTGCGATGAAATTTCTACTGTTGAGAGCCCCGTAGTTTTATGATGCGCAATGCGGTCTTTGAGGGTAAGCTCATAACCTTCATCTGTCTGTATGCCTAGTCCAGCACGACCGTGACCTGCCTGCTCATAGGTCATCCCTATACTTCCCATATAAGTAGGGTAGGTGTCGCCGTATGATGGATAGAGCAAATCAAATCGTTCTTTGGTGAAAAATAGCCAGCCTTCCTTATCAAAATAGCGTGCGTGATTCTTCCCGATTTGATCTTGGAAATCACGTTGCCAGTCGGTTATTACTTCGTGAAAAGGTTCTGCAGCTGGTGCAAAATAATACGGCTCATTAATGCCTTGTTCGTGAAAATCAACATGAACATGCGGCATCCATTTGTTATAGAGCTTTAGCCGCTCTTGCGATTCTATTTGGGTAGCCCAAGCCCAATCCCTATTGAGATCAAAAAGGTAATGATTGGGCCGTCCGCCCGGCCAAGGTTCACTATGTTCTGTAGCTTGTTGGTCACTATCATACGGTGTAGATGCAACTTGATTGTACCAATTGGTATAGCGATCGCGTCCGTCAGGATTAATACAAGGATCAATAATCACCACCGTGTTTTGCAACCATGCTTGTTTTTTAGTGACCAATTCATATAAGGTAATAATCGCCGATTCTGTAGCCGAAGCCTCATTACCATGTACGTTATAGGATAACCAAACAATGGCCTTATCTGTGTTTTTTGCACCAGATGCTAATCCTGCGCTTGCTAGATTAGAGGTACGTATGTTTTCAAGATTAGTATGATTTGCCGCACTGGTAACCACAGCATAGGTCAAGGATCTGCGTTCATACGTCTTCCCATATTCTTGATAGGTCACCAAGTCACTATTGGTCGCAACATGTTCAAAATAGCGCACTACATCAGCGTGCCGCGTAAAAGCCGTTCCTAATTCATAACCAAGAAATTCTGAAGGAGATTTTATCGATTGGCTTAGGCCAATTGTCACAATAAGAAGACAAAGAATAAGGGCCAGTTTTTTAGGCATAAAACATCTATTTTATAAGTAGCTAAAGCTATGAAAAAGCCCTGACATCAAATTGGCGATTTAACGTAAATTTGGGAATCGCCTTTTATGGCGAATTTTATCTTTACCTGTCAAATCAATAATCGCATGCCTACAGACTGTATTTCCTACCGGGACACCGGCTATTTTTCTGGATTAATCTGCGATTATTTGGATGAAAAACAGTTGCTTTCAGAGTTCTATCACCGCTTTCCGAAACTAGAAAACTTTAAAGCTCAACTGCTAGAAAAACAAGCTTCTTTTAACACGCTTACGCGAAAAACGCTAGCAGAATCACTCACCAGACAATATGAGTTTAGTGCCATAAGTGAAGCTACCCAGCACAATCTAGACGCCTTAAAAGCACCCACTACATTTACCATTACCACGGGGCATCAACTCAATTTGTTCACAGGGCCGTTATACTTTTTGTATAAGATTATTTCGGCGATAAATCTGAGCAAACAACTCAAAACCCAATATCCTGATTATGATTTTGTACCCATCTATTGGATGGCAACCGAAGATCATGACTTTGAGGAGATCAATTACTTTCGCTTTCGGGGAAAAAAAGTACAGTGGAACCGAAAAGCAAGCGGTGCCGTTGGAGAACTACATACAAAAGGACTAGATGCTGTTTTTGAAGAGTTCAGTGCGCAATTAGGAAGTTCAAAAAATGCCGAGGCCCTTCGAAAACTCTTTATTGGTGCCTATCTGGAACATGAAGATTTAGCTAGTGCGACTCGGTATCTTGCGAATGAACTCTTTAAAGATCAAGGGTTGGTAATCGTTGATGGGAATGACGACGCACTTAAAAAAGTATACACACCATACGTAAAGCGCGAACTACAAGAACAGATTACCCATAAGACCGTGGTTAGCCAGACAGAAAAGTTGGAAAAACTAGGTTATAAAGGACAGGTACATCCTAGAGAAATTAATATGTTCTTTTTGGCGGAAGGCGTTCGCGAGCGCATTGTGAAAGAGGGTAATCAGTATTTGATCAATAATACACAGTTGTCTTATAGTGAAACGGAGATTGTTAACATGACAGACGAATACCCAATTCATTTTTCACCCAATGCCTTATTAAGACCTTTGTACCAGGAGGTAATCCTACCGAACCTCTGTTATATTGGAGGTGGTGGTGAGTTGGCCTATTGGTTCCAACTTAAGACAACTTTTGAAGCATTTAATGTTCCGTTTCCTATACTTTTATTGCGGAATTCAGCTTTAATTCAAACCGAAAAACAGGTTGGAAAAACGGAAAAATTGGGTTTAAAAACTTTAGATTTATTTCTCAATCAAAATGAGTTGATCAATCAGCGGGTGCGCGCCATATCCAATATTGAGATTGATCTATCTCCACAGCGCAAACTCCTCACTGAGCAGTTTGAGGCGCTGTATCAACTAGCTCAACAAACCGACACATCGTTTAAAGGGGCAGTTGCCGCACAAGAAAAAAAGCAATTAAAGGGACTCAACCATCTGGAAAAACGCTTGCTCAAAGCGCAGCGTAAAAAATTGAGTGATCAAGTGGCTCGCCTGGTGGATTTGCAAAATGCACTTTTTCCTAGTCAAAGTCTACAAGAACGAAATACCAACTTTGCAGAATTCTATTTGGAGTACGGGGAGGATTTGATTTCAAAACTGTGTGAACAATTGGACCCGGGACGCAATCAATTTACCATAGTAGGATTTTAGGTTAGAAAGTCCAAAATCTACTTACAATTCATATAAATTAATAACCTGTTATCAAGCAAAAAACCAGTAATCTGTTACTGGTTTTTTATTCCAGCTATCCAATAGTTTTTGAATGTCTTGTTTCCCTTTAGGTGAGGAAACCACAATCATAATCTGCGGGTTTTTTATTTCAGGAATATCCCGATAATGCTGCATACGAACATCATAAATATCTTTACCAATTTTATTCTCGTTGTCACATACCCAATGAAAAGTGTCATTATAAGATTGCAATAGTTTGGCCATATCCTTGCCATTACGCCCGGCACCCCAAAGTACTAAGGGACGTTGCCGATCACGATCTATCTCATAAAAAAATCGAAGCTTCAAGTCAAAATAGCGATTGTCTTTATATTCTTCCCAGGTACGGGAAATACGATTAGAGCGGTCTCGCCAATAATGTAGTATGTAATCAATGCCTATTACTTTTAGTTTGTTTTTGTAAAATCGAAAGCAGAGGTCATAATCTTCAGGATAGACTAATGGGTTAAACGCATTTACAGCTTCAAAATCGTCTTTATGGATGATCCAGCAATGCGAAGGAATAACACATTCTTTATAGATTTGTTGATAATGGGTATTGCTGCTAGCGACTTGATTGAGCCAACGTTCATATTTTAAGAAACCATCACCTACTACGCCTTCATCAACAAAATGCTCAGTACCCCCCGCGATTACGTGTCCTTCGCCATAGTTTAACCAATGGTCTACTAAGACTTGTAGTTTATAATCCGGCATTTTATCATCGGAGTCCATACGGTTAATAAGCGTTCCTTTGGCTTGTGCATAACCTATCTGAAGGGTTGGGATCAGTTTGGGTCTATCACTATGAAATACTTTAATGCGACTATCTCGCTGGGCATAGGCATCCAATATTTTTGGTGTTTCATCTGTAGAATGATCATTCACCGCAATGAGTTCCCAATGTGTGTATGTTTGCGCTAGTATTGAATCCAAACAGACTGGCAAATAGGGAGCGGTGTCTTTGACGGCCATGATGATGGAAACGAGGGGTTGCTTCATTATTGGGTTATAGTTATTGAGTTTAGTATTTAATAGTGTAACGGTTTAGAATCGCATTTGGCAAATCTTTTAATTCTTGGTTTTGTTGTTAATCTAGGTTTCAGGTTTCAGGTTTCAGGTTTCAGGTTTCAAGTTCCAGGTTTCTGGTAGATTTTTAGTGATTTCTATCTTATCAAATCGTTTACTTTTTTGACAATCTTGAGTTTTAACCCAGCGAGCCATTTGGCTTAATCCACTATCTAAGGATACGGTAGGTTTGGGATTAAATACCTTTTTAAATAGGCTGTGATCGGCTGTAGCATGTGCTACTTCCAAACGCTCTTTGAGATAGGTAATAGCCATATCGCTTGACATAGCTTTTTGCACAGCTCCGGCTAAAGCCTTGACGGTGTATGATTTGTCAGCGCCAATATTGAAGGTCTGGTTATACATTTTCGCGTAAGCGGTTGCTTTGGCAATATAAGGTGCAACATCATCTATATAACTAAAAGCACGTGTCTGGGTGCCGTCTCCGAAAATGGTCAGTGGCTGGTCTTTTAGGATTTGATTCATAAAAATGCCAATCACATTACGATAGGGGTCATTAATATTTTGCAGTGGGCCATAGACATTATGGGGTCTAAAAATGATGTAGTTTAATCCAAATTGTGCATATGCATTTTTAAGGTCTTGCTCTACGGCGAGTTTGGCAATACCATAAGGATCTTTTGGTAGGGGGTGTTGTGCTTCAGAATACGGGGATGGGAGACTGCCATATACCGCTATGGAGGAAGTGAATACAAAACAGCTTACCTCATAATTAACCGATGCATTAATCAGGTTGATACTACCTATAAGATTATTTTCATAATTGAATTTTCGAATGTAAGGGCTCAGGCCTTCTGCGGCATAGGCGGCCAAATGGTATACATAGGTGAATTGGTACTTTTTAAAAAGTTGTTTTACAAGGGTTTCATCGGTAATGCTACCTTGAATAAAAACAGCTTGTTTGGGAACATTTTCGCGCAAGCCTCCTGAAAGATCATCTAAAATAACAACGCTATGCCCTGATTCGAGAAGATAGCTGCTCACATGAACACCAATAAATCCTGCTCCTCCAGTAACCAATACCATTTTTGACATAAAAACGAAGGTAGGTAATCAGAATTACCAATTACAAAATACGAGTTTCGAATTTTGAAGTGATCAAGATAAAATTAGAAACAAGTCTTGTGTTTATTTTTTGGCTAGTTCTTTTTTAAAATATTTTAATGGAGGAACTAACATGCCAAAAGATTCTCCATCTCCTTTATCCAAGTGTTTGTGATGCATTTTATGAGCGCGTCTAATGGCACGTGCATACCAATTATTAGCATTTCGAAAAAGCTTAAAACGCTGATGTATAAAGATGTCATGTACTATAAAATAGGCGACGCCATAGGCAAAAATTCCCAAACCTATAGGAAGGCCTGCCCATAACCCTTCATAACGCCATAAAAGAAAAAAGCCAATACTTATAATGGCATAAAAGATAAAAAAGAGGTCATTACGTTCCCACCAGGATCCGTGATCTTTATGGTGATGATCCCGATGCACTTGCCACATAAAACCATGCATAACGAACTTATGGGTAAACCAAGCCATAAATTCCATAACGCAAAAGGTGGTTATGAATATGAAAATCCAAATTAGGCTTTGCATAAAGCTAGATAAGGTCTAAACGGTATTTGACATAACTACGAGCCAATATACTTACTTTGACATAGTCTGGAACACGTACTCGACGGTTCTTTATTTCGGTAGAAGGGATCCTCTTCAATTTTTTCAATAATTTGCGGTAGTAGCGATAAGCAGTATACACGCCAAACTTAGCTTCTATAGGCAGTTTGTGTATGCCTGATAATCCTTTGGCGAAGTCTGCTTCTATTTCTTCTATGATTCTAAGTTTAGACGCTTCATCCAGCTCTCTGAGATTCGTATTAGGAAAATAGGTGCGACTCAAGCCTTCATAATCTGCTTTGAGATCTCTCAAGAAATTTACTTTTTGAAAGGCAGAACCTAATGCCATGGCACTGTCTTTTAGAGTAGCATATTTTTCTTTATCTCCTTTTACAAATATTGTTAAGCACATTAATCCAACAACATCTGCACTGCCATATATATACTCCTTATATTCTTCATCGGTTAGGTATACTGATTTGGTGAGATCAAGTCGCATACTTTTCATAAATGCCTCAATAAGATGGCGTTCTATTCCATAACGGTGTACTGTTTCCTGAAATGCATTTAGAATAGGATTAAGACTTATTTTATGTGATAGTGCCGCTTCCATATCTCGTTCAAAAGCGTCAAACAGTTGCTGTTTATCGTATTCATGGAAGGAGTCTACAATCTCATCTGCAAAGCGTACAAAACCATAAATATTGTAAATATCCTGCCTAATAGAAGGTGACAACAATTTTGTTGCACTAGCAAAAGATGTGCTGTAAGACTTGGTCACTGTTTTTGAACATTGACCAGAAACAGTATCAAATAGTGCTTTCATGAATTATTAAGTTAATCGTTTTAGTTGGTTTAGGTGTTTTTTGTTATTAATTGAGCCGTTAGTTTACCAGAAATAAGCGATGGTGGCACACCTGGTCCTGGTACGGTTAATTGCCCCGTAAAATACAAATTTCGTACTTTTTTACTTTTTAGGTTAGGTCGTAAAAAAGCAGTTTGTAATAACGTATTTGCCATACCGTAGGCATTACCCTTATATGAATTATAGTCTTTGATAAAATCATTTACACAAAAAGACTCATGAAATAGAATCTGATCTGTCACCTTTTGCTTGGTTAGTTTTTCAAAACGATCCATAATAATATCAAAATACTGCGCTCTTAATTCTGGTGTATCTTCCAATCCTGGAGCAAGTGGTATTAAAAATATTCCAGCTTCCTTACCTTCTGGTGCTGCAATAGTATCTGTTTTTGAAGGAAAACTAGCGTAAAATAATGGTTTTTTAGGCCATTCAGGTTGGTCGTATATTGCTTTTGCATGGGACTCAAAGTCAACGTCAAAAAATAAGGTATGGTGATCTACATTTTCTAATTTTTTATCAAAACCTACATAAAACAATAGGGAAGAGGGAGCAAATGTTCTCGATTCCCAATATTTTTCCGTGTATTGACGAAAGGATGAAGGTAAGAGACTTTCACTATGATGGTAGTCTGCACCTGAGAGGACGATATCCGCTTCCGCGAAAGCGTTATTAGCCATTACACCCTTGGTGACATCTTTTTCTAGAACAATCTCAGTTACTTCTTTATTGGTATGTAAGGACACGCCCAATTCCTTGGCCAGTTGCGCCATTCCTTCTATAACACTATACATTCCATTTTTTGGGTAGAAGGTCCCTATGCCGAAATCTGCATAATTCATAAAACTATAAAACGCAGGAGTGTTACTAGGCTTAGCGCCTAAAAACAAGACCGGGAATTCAAGAATTGAGACGAGTTTTGGGTTATTAAATTCTTTGCGAACCTCCTTTGCAATGGTGCTAAAGAATTTACCAACACGTGTCATCGTTTTTGGGGTTACCAGTTCTAAAGGTGAAAGTCCTGGACGGTAAACAAGGTCTTTTATAGCTATGTCATAATTGGACTGTGCGTCGTCTATGAACTTCTGCAATTTGGCAGCACTTCCTTTTTCTTCGGCTTCAAAAACTGCCTTAATTTTTTCTAGCGAATCTTCTATGGTGATATAATCATCTATACCAAAATATACCCTATATGCAGGGTCTAGTTTTATAAGATCATAATAGTCTTGAGGAGTTTTGCCGAAGTCGGCAAAGAATCGTTCAAAAACATCAGGCATCCAATACCAAGTAGGTCCAATGTCAAAAATGAATCCATCTTTTTTAAATTGTCTGGCTCGTCCTCCTAAAGAATTGTTTTTCTCAAAAACCTGAACTTGATGACCATCTTTTGCTAAATAGCAAGCTGCCGCTAAGGAGGAAAACCCTGAACCAATCACAATAATTCTTTTAGGCATAAACAGGAACTGTTTTGGCAATAATATTTATAAACTCTCTAATACTAAGAGTGACTTTTATACTATCAGGTAGTCCTAATTCATTAATAAAATTTGATTTGTTACCCATTACATATAGCTGATGCCCGTTTTGTCCAAATAACTTATCAAACTGTCTAAAATAATCTGGGATATCCTCATTTTTGGGTTGAACCGTGAAATAGGTTACAAAAGAAATTTTAGGTTGATTAGCAGATAGATAATTCAAGCTTTCTAGTTGAATGCTCTGACCTAAGTATATTGCTTTAAATCCATGACGCACAATTTCATAATTCAGGAATAATAGACCTAATTCGTGGATTTCATTTTCTGGAAGAAAAAGTACAAAGGTCTCATCATTTGTTTGCTTAATATTTGACTGGACTAACTCTATATTGAGTAGTATCTTTTGTTTAATTAGATTATAAATAAAATGTTCATGAGAAGGGTTTATGGTATCTGTTTGCCATAGTAGACCTATTTCATGGAGCAGTGGTAAAAAAGTTTCGTAGAAAACAGATTGAAAGTCTGTTTCTTCCATTTGTGCATTATAGGTTTCCAAGAATAGATTTTGATCAAAATTCATCATTGCGATCTTTAGCGAATTGATGGCGTGATTTTGATCTTTAGTACTCCGATCAGCAATTATATTAGCAACAAATTCTGTTATAGTTCCAGACGAATACTGTGCTATTTTAGAAATTTTATAGCCATTATTAATTAGTAAAGTGACATTAAGCAATTTTTGCAGATCACTGAGCTTATATGTTCTTATATTAGTAAGTGTACGTTCTGGCTCCAGTAAATTATATCGTTTTTCCCATATTCTAATGGTATGCGATTTAATTCCACTTAAACTTTCCAAGTCTTTGATACTAAACTTAGTCTTGACTATATTGTACATGGTAGTATAATTCGAATATTAACAAAGTTACACAATACAACCATTTTTGTTTAAGAAATTAAAGTTAAATTTAAACAATTTGTGATTGTCTGTCTAATTATTTATAGAGATAATTGTGGAAATATTGCTTTTTTAACTTCTTTATTAATAGATTAATAGTGATAGTACAGTAAAAAAAAAGCCTCCATAAATTGGAGGCTTCGAGTACCGAGGATGGGAATCGAACCCACACGCCCTAAAGGACACATGGCCCTCAACCATGCCTGTCTACCAGTTCCAGCACCTCGGTAATTGCTTTAGGAAAGCAAAAAGCCGTGCACAAAGCAACGACTTATAAGAGAAAATTGTGACCTGGCTGGGGCTCGAACCCAGGACCCTCTCCTTAAAAGGGAGATGCTCTACCAACTGAGCTACCAGGTCTTTTGTAAAGAAGGGTGCAAATATAATCCCATTTAATTTATTTTTCAAAAGCTTTTTGAATAAATTTAGTCTGGCCATTTTAAGAGTAAAAACTAATTTTGATTTTTTTAATAATTTACAATATGGATGTCTTTCTAATGGGGTATATGGGATCTGGGAAAAGTACAATAGGTCCTCTGTTAGCGGCTAAATTGAATATTGATTTTATTGATTTTGATACCTATATATGCAAATCAGAAGGACTGACTATTCCTCAACTATTTAATCAGAAAGGAGAAATCTATTTTAGAAAAAAAGAAGCATTTTATTTAAAGGAAATAATAAATAATGCGGCACCCAATAAAAAACGTGTTATTTCACTAGGTGGCGGTACACCTTGTTATGGGAACAATTTAAATCATATACAAGAGGCTGGAGGAATGAGTATCTATCTCAAATGGAATGTAGTCACTTTAGCTAATAGATTATGGCGTAGCAGAGCGCAACGTCCTTTGATCGCAAATCAGCAGACAAAAGAGTTATTAGAAGAGTTTGTGCGTAAACATCTTTTTGAACGCGGGTTTTACTATAATCAATCAAACGCTGTTCTTTCTATGGATGGTAAAACACCTAAGGAGGTGGTAGCTGAAATTGCTGAATTATTGTAGAACCACACTGTCGTTGTTTTTGGCGAAACGGACACTAATGGATTCTTGTAATGAAGTACTTAGCGAAATTCCTTTAAAGTCAGCTTTTATTGGGTATTTTTTGTGATTTCGATTTACCAGAACTGCGGTTTTAAATCTTTTAAGAGGTACGTCTAAAAAATGTTTTACTCCATAAATAAGCGTAGTGCCAGAATTAAGAACATCATCAATAAGGACTACAGCCTTATTTTTATATTCTTCGGGGGTAAGCCTAGTAGTAACTGTGCCAAGTGGCTTTTTCTTATTGAGCTTAACTTCGCAAACCGTAATTGTGAAAGGAGCAATTTCAAGTAAAAGCTTTTCTAGCTTTTGGGAAAGGATATATCCATTGGGAGCTATACCCGCAAGAATAATATGATCTTCTTTAGAGTTCGCCTCGTAAATCTGATATGCAATACGTCTTATTTTATGCTGTACTGCTTTGTGATCTAATATTTCTTGGACTTCAGTTCCCATTATTGTTAATTGCATTCAAAGATACTAGGTTTTATCTGTAAAAAGAAGATAGGATTAGACTAGGAGATTAATCTTGTTCTATTCTTCTTCTTCTT
>CAZDFA010000071.1:0-13470 GCA_964504555.1 uncultured Flavobacteriaceae bacterium
AATAGCTCGATACTTATTCACTCTCCTTACTAAGCAGCTTCATGCTTTTGTTTAATATCTTTAAAGTACTATGATTACTCAAAAACTCGCAATGTTTCCTTTAAAGTTGATTGTTTTTCCTAGGGAGGAGGTGGCACTGCATATTTTTGAAGAACGGTATCAACAGCTTATTCAAGACTGCGAGGATGACCTCATTAGTTTTGGTATTCCGACCTTTAGCAATAAAAAGATGCCCTATGGGGCCGAGGTTATTGTAATTAAAGGCACCAAACGCTATCCAACCTGAGCTAGCGATTTTATTTGTGAAGGAGGCACTGTTTTTGAACTTAAAAGTTTCTATGAAACTTTAGATTCAAAATTATGTGCATGCGCAGATATTGTATTTCTGTCTAACGAAGACAATGCTACTCAACTACAACGAAAGACTTTCTTGCAATTGGCCAAAAACTGGTATAGTGAACTCCAAATGGATTTCCCTTCTCTTGCCCCAGAAGATATTACAAGCTATACTTTAGCTCATAAGATTGAGTTGACTACTGAAGAGGAGTATGACTTTCTTGTCCTTGCTTCAGAGACTGATAGATTTAATTATACAATTATTCATCTAGAACCATTTATAGAAACGGTAAAATTAGCTAACCGAACAAAAGCGATTATTAAGATGAAAGGCCACGTAAAGAATTTTGATCTACTAGATTTCAAAGATTTTAAGTTATAAGGAAATTTATAAGGGAATAGAAATATAAATTACTTGATCTCCTCACTACCATCAGTGTACCTAGCAAAGCGTCCACGTTCATTACCATGTGTTTGATCGGGTTTAGGCCAAGGCCAGCCACCAAATTGAGTGTTACGATATTCAGTAATAGCGTCATTGATTTCTTGATAATCATTCATTACAAATGGTCCTTGCTGAGCCACTGGTTCGGCAATTGGTTTTCCCTGGATACATAAAAAGTGACCTTCTACATTACCATTTTTTATGGTAATTGCTTTGTCAGCAAAAAGGTCTAAACCGTGTTCCTCTGGGATCTCATAACCCTCAGTCTTGATATAATCGCCTTTGTAGAAATAGAGCGTTCTATTATACGATGAATGATCTACGGGGATTTCCCAAGAGCCTTGGGGATCTAGTTGTACTAGCCATATGTTAACTCCATTTTCTGCTTTTGCAGCCCAACTATCAGGAGCTGGGGACAGTGCTTTGGTATTTTTATAACGCCCTGCAATAACTTTGATTGAAATGCCACCTTCTTGAATTACAGGGATATCTTCATGCCATAACATTTTATAATGAGGTTCTGCCATTTTACTAGCTCGTGGTAAGTTTAACCACAATTGAAAAAGCAATAGTGGATTTTGTGCTTCTTGGTTAAGTAGTGGAAACATCTCACTATGCTGAATGCCTTTTCCTGCCGTCATCCATTGCACATCACCGTTTCCAAAACGCCCACAAGCCCCTAGTGAATCACTATGATCTGCAAGACCTTCTTCTACAATCGTTATAGTTTCAAAACCACGATGCGGATGGGCAGGAAACCCGGGTACTGAACGACCATGATACATGCGCCAACCGTCTTTAATAGTGAAATCCATACCGAGATTGCGTCCATTTAATGGGGCATCTGGTCCCAAATGTATATTTCCTTTTGGATAATTATCATAATGATAAGCACAAAAAAGGAATGGGTCTTGAGTTTCCCATTGTGCACCGAGTTGTTTTATTTTTTTTACTGCTGTCATACTCATTTTCCGCGCAAACGGAAATCTGTGATTAAAGTTATGTTTTTGGTTCTCTTTTTACTGGAATATTATCTAGGTAAGCCAATACATCAAACTCGCCGTACCAACGGATAAATGTTTTATTAGGAAAAACAATCACGCGCCCGCCCACATCAAACTTTTCTGAAATGTTCCAATTGAGATACTTAAAAAAGGTGTTTTTAATAATATTTCTTTTATCCTTAAATACTTCCTTTTTGGATTTTTTACGCCTAGGATCATCAAAGGCAAAATATTTTACCTGTGGTCGTTTAGCTATAGCTCGTTTAAAACGACTGTAGTTAAAGTTTGTTCTGGCATGACAACAACCTCTTTTGGTGCGATAGTCTATAATAATGTAATCTCCGTCTTCAAAAGGATCCTCTCGATATTTGATGAGTAATTCCTTTAAATCTTTAATGGTTTGGGATTTAAGCCTTCCACGTCTGGCATTAATTATTACGCCTAGGGTGTCCCTTCTATGCTTAAAGCTAAAAAGCGCATTCGCTCTCATACTCATAGCATGTGCGGCCTGGCTCTCTTCCAAAACAATACCGAAATCATCAATGAGCACAGGTGTTTGGGCCTGAGCGGTTACCATTATGGTAATGAAGCCATAAATAATGAGTATGATAAATCTAAAGGAGATCAATGTTTTGCTTCTTGTTCAATTTTGTTAGTTGCGGTTTTAATGAATTCCCTTAAATCATCATTGGCCTTGATCAAATCCTCATTACGTAAATACATCATATGTCCGCTGCGGTAGCCTTTAAAGCTCAAACGATCGGAGAGTTTTCCATTAATGTTGAGTTGCCACATGATATATTTAGCATTAAAGTAGGTAGTTGCCCCATCAAAATAACCGCTTTGTATCATCACATGCATATTGGGATTGATGCTCATGGCTTTGCGCAAATTGGGCCCAGCGTTATTGTTTGTACGATCCCATGGTCTAACTGGACCAAACATGTTGTAATCCAAGTCTGTAGTTAAACCCAATTCTTCCTGATAGTAATAGTTGATAGCAGGTGTAAAGGCCTGTAACCAGGCTGTGAGTTCACTATTGTAATCAGGGTTGTCTCCAGCTTCTTTAACATCTAGGCCTTTATAACGAGAATCTAATCGACCTATAGTAAGCCCATCACGATCTCTCAGCAAATCCTTCCAGAAATAGCGATAGGGAACTTCTAGATTATGCTGCCGTATGGTCTTTTTGGATAATCCAGAAAAGTAGGACATTCGTTCGATAGCCTGTTCTTTGGTGTTTTGATCCAAACCGCCAGGATTAACTAGTAGGGGCAGTAATTCATTTGTAGCGTATGCTTCACTTTCAGCCAGAGCGCCGGGTAAATCCTTGTTTTGTAAAGCGGGAGGCAGCATCTTGTGATACCAGGCAGCAGCAGTATAATAGGGGAGTCTATTTGCCACTTCAACAGGACCTTCAAATTCAAATCCGATCTCCGTAGGTGATACTAATACGACACCATTGATATACATCCACTTTCTACTTTGTAGCTCATGTGCAAGTCCCGAAACGCGGGTTGTTCCATAGCTTTCTCCAATCAGGAATTTTGGCGAACGCCAACGGTTATTACGGGTAACAAAGGTATTCACCCATTCGGCCAGATATTTAATGTCTGCATTCACGCCGAAAAACAATTTCTTATCCGGCATACTCCCGTCTTTTTTGGGAAGCATACGACTGTACCCTGTGTTTACCGGGTTGACAAAGACAATGTCAGCTACATCCAGTATGGAGTTGGGATTGCTTTTAATGCCATAGGGTTGCACAGGAAAGCCTTCATCACTAATCTTTAGGATGCGAGGTCCCGTATAGGCGATATGCATCCATACCGAGGCAGACCCAGGACCTCCGTTAAAAGAAATGAGCAAAGGTCTGTTCTCATCATTTTTAATATCGCTACGCTTGTAATAGGTGTAGAGTAGGGAAGCGATAGGATGACCTTCTTCATCCCATACGGGTTGGAAGCCAGCCGTAGCCGTGTAAGGAATGGTTTTTCCTTTGATTACAGTAGTGTGCTGGCTGGTAACAACTTCATCTACAGGTACAGGAATCTCATGCAGACTCATCATCATCCCACCTTTACTCATCATTTTATCTTTCATCATGGGTTCTTGGGCGTGTGCTGAATTATCAAATAAAAGACTAAAAAGCAGGAAGGCTATAAAGATATTTTTAATCATTTTAAGGCAGGTTTTATAGAGATTCTAAAGTACGAAAAATACAGGATGCTACGAAGTAGAAAGTGCCGATGATTTTCTTTCGTTAATCTATTTTAGAACTTTAGAATATTAAAGTTTTGGAGCAGGTTGATTCCAATTAGTCAAATGTTGAACAATTCCTGCATAATAATTAAGAGTCATTTGCTCTATTGCTTTGATAAAGTTCTTATTACTTCCGAAGCTTGTTTTGAATTTAGACATTAATACGACGTTGAAAGCCTGAATTTCTTTACTATTAATTTGAATATACAGATCATCAAGTTTAAAAACTGGAATACGAATATGATTTCTTGCGTGCTTAATGTTTGCTTCAATCAACAAGTCTTTTTCTATATCATTAAAAACCTGTTCATTTTTCTTTTTAGCAGCTTCAAGTTGTTTTCTTATCCAAGTTATTTTAGCTTTGGTTCCCTTATTTAGAGGAGGAATTACTTGAACAGACATGGCAACATTTTTGACTTCAAAATCGATTTGTATTTTTATATTAGAAACTGAATTCTTAATGCTTAAACTTCCAAATAGCTCCTGTTCTTTTATGACCCTTCTTATGTCTTCTTTTATACTGTCTTTATTGCGTATAGATGATTTGACAAATACACCCAATTGTCTACTTAAAATCAAAGCAATATCCTTTTCTTCTTGATGCCAACTTTCTACGGCTTCTCGAACACAGGCATCAGAAACTTTTAATGGTATTCGATTTGAGATTCTATCAACTGTTTCTTTCCATCCAGGCTTCATAAGATGATATCCGCTTATGCCAGAAACAGGATTATCCAAATAATAGAGTACTTCGCGCATGATCCCTACTTGATCATCGTCCTGAATTGTCTGATCATTTTTGAAAAGCAACAATTGACCTTTGGTTATTAAATAGGTCCAAGAGAAATGAAAAAGAAAAAAGTTTTTCGGAGGTTTTACTTTGGCAGGAGATTGAGAAGGATTTGAAACAAATTCATTCGAAATAGTAATCAATCGATTAACTCCGATTTTTTTTGATAATCCAATATATTTTTCAATTTGATCTTTATCAACGGCATTATTTTTATTCTTCATTTCAAAAATAGCAGCTTCTTTAATTATTCCTTTCGAAACTATAATAATAAGACCGTCTATTCTTGAATGCTCATCAATATCTTTGAAAGTTACTTCTGTAAAATAGTAAACCTTGCCATTTCTACTTAATTTAATTTCTCTAAAGATAGTATCTTTATATTCTTTAATAAGTTTTATAGCACACAGAAAAATAGAAGTTAATGCGCCTTCATCTCCTGTTTTGAGGAGAGGTATTAATCTTGCTTCTTGAGCAATTATTTGATTTGATTCTCTGTAGTTGTTAAAATCTTTAAATGATAAACCAACAAGTCTATTAAATTTCCTTTTGATCATAAATGTTTAATTTACAGTTACAATATAATAATTGATTTTTATTTAATTAATTTTAAATGTATTACGATAATTGAACAGGGTTTTAAGGAAATTCAATTATATCTTTAAAGGAATAATAATGAATAACCTGAATCACTAAATAGAAATTTCAAAAATTAAAAAATGCACATTCCCATAATATTACTTTTCTTTTCATGAGAATTCTTTAAAATATAAAGTTAATTTTTAAACATTCCTCAACCCTTTTTGGTATCTTTAGACAGTCGCGTTTTGTTAGACAATGAAACTGAAAAGGAATAAAAGCTTCAGTATTAGAAAAGATTACATATTCTTTAGAACGATAAAGCGCAAACAGCCGGATGGGCTGTTTCTTTTTTGGCGAAAGCCTGTTTAAAACCAGATTGTAACTAAAAATTATATATATGCAAGTATCGATTACGGTCAATGGAACATCCTATTCCAATGATATTGAACCGAGAATGAGTCTTGTGCAATACCTACGGGAAGTATTGCAACTCACAGGCACGCATATAGGCTGTGACACCAGCGGGTGTGGAGCCTGTACCGTGACCATGGATGGTATGGCGGTAAAATCCTGTACCATACTGGCGGTTCAAGCCGATGGTAGTGACATTACCACGATTGAAGGAATGGCCAATGGTGATGACATGCACCCCATACAAGCCGCCTTTAAAGAACATCACGGCCTCCAATGCGGTTTTTGTACACCGGGCATGGTGATGACCGCTGTCGATATTTTGAAGAACAATCCCAATCCTTCAGAAGCTGATATTCGTCACGGTCTGGAAGGCAACTTTTGCCGATGTACCGGCTATCACAATATTGTTAAATCCATTCAGCATGCTGCTAAAGAATTAAACGGATAGGCTATGGGAACATTTATAGGAAAACCAATAAAACGTAGAGAAGATGCCCGTCTCCTTAAGGGAAAAGGCACGTATACTGATGATATTAATTTACCACACATGGCTCACACTGCCTTTGTGCGGAGTCCTTTCGCTCATGCGAAAATAAACGCAATCGATAGTTCGGCAGCCCTAAAAGCCGATGGTGTCATTGCCGTGTATACCGCGAATGATGGCTGTGGGGAATTTGGCGTGCCTTGTGGCTGGCAGGTCGATTTTAAGAATGGGGAAACCATGCGCGAACCGCAGCACCCTTTATTGGCTAAAGATAAAATACGCCATGTAGGCGAAGCCGTGGCTATTGTTGTTGCCGAAACACAAGCCCAGGCACGAGATGCGGTAGAACTTGTACAGGTGGATTATGAACCGCTACCCGCTGTAACCTGTCCTAAAAAGGCCATGGCCGAAGGTGCTCCTTTGGTTCACGATCAATGGCCGGATAATGCGTCTTTTGACTGGTGTATCGGTAATGATCGGGCTGAGGTAGAAGCTGCGCTGGCATCATCTCATCATGTGACCGAACTCACCTATAAAAATCAACGATTGGCACCCAATGCCATCGAACCCAGAAGTTATATTGCCGATTATAATGTGAATGATGATCGCTGGACGCTGTATACCAGTACTCAGAATCCACATCTTATTCGCCTACTGCTTTGTGCCTTTGTTTTAGGCATCCCAGAACATAAGGTACGTGTGTTGTCCAAAGATGTAGGAGGTGGTTTTGGAAGTAAAATCTATCATTATACCGAAGAAGCCCTATTAACTTGGATTTCCAGAGAGCTAGGCCGACCTGTAAAATGGACAGCCGATCGTAGCGAAGCCTTCTTAACCGATGCACACGGTCGTGATCATCATGTGGTCGCTAAAATGGGCTTTGACGCTGAAGGGAAGATCACAGCTTTACTCTCTGATGAGTATTGCGCGATGGGTGCCTACCTATCCACCTTTGCGCCTGCGGTACCTACCTATTTGCACGGTACCTTATTTCAAGGCGTATACACCACACCGCTTATTCACTTGAATGTGGTGGGGCCGTTTACCCATTCCGTACCCGTAGATGCCTATCGGGGCGCTGGAAGACCTGAGGCTACCTATCTTTTAGAACGTTTGGTTTCTCAAGGAGCTAAAGAGTTGGGTATGGACCCAGCTGAGCTGCGTTTTAAGAATTTTATTCCACCTTTTGATGGGGTAGAGCAACCCGGATATCAAACTCAGGTGGCTTTGCAATATGATAGTGGAAATTATGAAGCTATTCTCAAGCGTGGCCTTGAGATGGTAGGCTATGACGATTTTAGAAAAGAACAAGCAGAAGCGCGAAAGAACGGTAAACTACTCGGTATCGGGCTATCTACCTATATCGAAGCTTGTGGTATTGCCCCTTCTGCTGTAGTAGGCGCACTCGGCGCCAGAGCCGGACTCTATGAAGTGGCGCAGGTACGGGTACAACCTACTGGGAAAGTGTCTGTTTTTACCGGAGCACATTCCCATGGGCAGGGACACGAGACGGTTTTTGCACAGTTTACCGCCGATAAATTAGGTATCCCGATGGACGACGTGATTATTGAACATGGAGATACCGATCAGGTGGCTTTTGGGATGGGAACCTATGGATCCCGTAGTCTCGCTGTAGGCGGAAGTGCCATTATGAAAGGCATTGATAAAATATTGGATAAGGGCGCTAAAATTGCTGCGCATAAGCTAGAAGTAGACGAAGATGACCTGGAATATGCCGAAGGCAAATGGACGGTTAAAGGAACCGATAAATCCATAGGCTTTGGAGATGTAGCTCTTACGGCTTATGTTCCTCATGATTATCCCGAAGGAGTAGAACCAGGGATGGATTTCTCCAGTTTTTATGACCCTACCAATTTCACCTATCCGTTTGGAACGCATATCGCTGTTGTAGAAGTAGATGCCGATACCGGAAAGGTGACACTCCAACGTTTTGTGGCGGTAGATGATGTAGGTAATGTGATGAACCCGATGATTGTTGACGGACAAATTCACGGTGGTGTCGCCCAGGGTGTTGGACAAGCCCTGTTGGAAGAAGTGGTTTTTGATGAATCTGGTCAAATGACTTCAGGTTCCTATATGGAATATGCGATGCCTAGAGCCGATGATTTACCGATGATTGAAACCGATAATACGGTGACTCCGTGCCCGCATAACCCTTTGGGTGTAAAAGGTGCCGGGGAGGCTGGAGCTATTGGCTCTACGCCAGCCGTTGTTAATGCTGTAGTCGATGCGCTTTCGCATATGGGTGTTCGAGATATACAAATGCCACTCACACCACAAAGGGTGTGGAGAGCGATGCAAAATGCCAATTAACTTTAAAAGAGATTTGTATGATACCCTCACAATTTGATTATATAAAAGCGACTTCTGTCGCACACGCTATAGATTTACTAAACGAACATGGCGATGAAGCCAAACTGCTATCCGGCGGACACAGCCTGGTACCTACAATGAAACTTCGATTTAATAGTCCGGGAGTATTGATTGACGTAGGCGGACTTGCTGAATTGAATGCCATCAGCGAGCAAGGTGACCATATTCATGTTGGCGCCAATTGTACGCATGCCGAGATTCTGAATTCTGATTTGGTGCAGAATCATGTCTCCATTCTGGCACAAACGGCCAAAGGTATTGGAGATATCCAGGTGCGTAATCGGGGAACTATAGGCGGAAGCCTAGCCCATGCCGACCCAGCTGCGGACTATCCCGCAACAGTACTGGCCTGCGATGCAGTAATTGAAGTGGAAGGGAAAAGAGGTAGGCGTAATATAGCTGCGACCGATTTCTTTCAAGGCATTTTTACCACGGCTCTCGAGGAAGATGAATTGATAACTGGGGTACGTTTTCCAAAAACGCCGCAAGGGAATTATCAAAAATTCTTTCAATCGGCTTCACGATTTGCAGTAGTAGGAGTTGCTGTGGTCAAGGATAATGGGAAGGTGCGCGTAGGGGTTACCGGTGTTTCCGGGACACCTTATCGAGCTACAGCAGTTGAAGAGGCCTATACCGGTAATTCAAATGTAGCAGAACATGCGGTTGATGGAATTGATGATATTATGAGCGATCATTTTGCCGATGTAAGCTATCGCAGTCATTTGGCTAAGATTTTTGTGAAACGAGCATTGGAAGCGTAAAAAAGACGAGATCGACCGCTTCGCCCTTAGATTTTAAGTTTTAAGTAAATGATTATCATACTGCTATGATTATTTTTCTAATTAATATCAGTTGGATAAAGGTATAAGGTGAAGTGAAATCTTTTTCATCAGTATAATGGAGTTTGACGTTAAGAATATTTGAATTCTTGGAGAGAATTTAGTTTAAATTTTGTTTGTGGCTTTTTGCATTTAACGGAAGAAAACCTCGCAAAAAGGACCTTTTTTTTTGGTTCTCTTTGCTGCTGGACAAGAAAAGAAAATGAGCATAAACAATTTATAATCAAAACTGTTATTGTTTAGGGTGTGTTTGGTAATTTTTCCTAAGGCAATTTACCTTGAACTTAAGTTAATGTATCAAGAACCTCTGCCAATTGTGATAAGCTCCTGATGGTTTGTGAAGGTTGAATACCCCAGGGATCAAAAACAGTATTCTGATCGCGTTGCACCCAAATGGCATGCATGCCATACCAACGTGCTCCAATTACATCAAACGGATTCCCTGAAATCATACATGACGTAGTTTTGGTTGATTCTGTGCTGTTATTGAAGTGGGCATAGACTTTTGGACTAGGTTTAAAGACTTTTACATTTTCAACACTTACCAAATCTTCAAAGTATTGGCTAATGCAGGCATTGCCTAATAGTGTTGTTAAGGCTTTTTTACTTCCGTTGGAAAAGGCAAATAATCGGTGCCCGCTTTGGGATAGCTCCAGTAGACTTTCGATCACATCGGGAAAAGTAGGTAAATGGGAATAAGAGCCCAAGATTTCTTCTTTTTGATTCGCCGAAAGGCTAATCTGCAACATGGCACAACTGTATTCAAAGGCTTCTTTAGTACATAAGGAGAAATCAACATAGGATTCCATAAGGCCGCGACGGAAAGAATATTCCAGTTGCGTTTTTCGCCATAGCTCGATTAAAGATAGTGCCTTATCTTTGGGTAGATGCGTTTGAACAAGGGTTAACACGCCGCTGGTGTTAATCAGAGTGCCATAGACGTCAAAAGCAAGGGTGTATATCATAGCTCAAGATGCTTTATAGAAAGATACTAATTCTAGGACGAAACATGCTTGTTTGGTGTTTCTAATTTCGCAACTCTAATTTTGTATATGTATAATCCGGACATAGAAAAAATGCCATTATCACAATTGCGTGACCTTCAAAACAGGCTATTGACAAAGCTTGTAGCTCGTTTATATCGAGATGTTCCTTTTTACAAACAACAGTTTGATGCTATTGATTTGTCACCGGGAGATATAAGGACGGTAGACGATTTACATAAAATCCCATTCACAAAAAAAACTGACCTTCGTGATGAATATCCATACGGCTTGTTTGCCAAACCATTGCAAGAGATACGCAGGATCCATGCATCCAGTGGGACGACAGGTAAGCCTACGGTTGTAGGATACACCCAAAACGACCTTGATGTGTTTGATACAGTGGTAGCGCGTTCGTTGGTATGTGCTGGAGCCCGGCCGGGCATGAAATTACACAATGCCTATGGGTACGGACTATTTACCGGAGGCCTGGGGATGCACGGCGGTGCAACCAAACTAGGGATGTCGGTTATTCCTGTATCTGGTGGGATGACTGAACGACAGCTAACTATTCTTCAGGATTTCAAGCCTGAGGTGATTTGCTGTACTCCTTCCTATGCGCAAACCCTGGCAGAAGCCTTTGCAGCAAGAGGGATAGATACTAATGATTTAGCGGTAAAATATGCTGTTCTGGGAGCTGAACCGTGGACAGAAGCGATACGTGATCAGGTTGAAGTAGGATTAAACGTTAAAGCGACGAATATTTATGGTTTGAGTGAAATTATAGGTCCTGGGGTATCCCAGGAGGATGTTGACGAGCAAGGTAGTGGTAGTTACATTTGGGAAGATCATTTCTTACCGGAGGTGGTTCATCCAGATACAGGAGAACCGTTGCCTTATGGTGAAGAAGGTGTGCTAGTCTTCACTACACTAACTAAGGAAGCTTTTCCGCTACTACGGTATTGGACCAATGATATTTGTTCTATTTACTATGATTCCAATGCTAAACGTACTCATATCAAGATGTCGGCGATTAAGGGTCGGGCAGATGATATGCTCATTATAAGAGGTGTGAATTTGTTTTATACTCAGGTGGAAGAATTGATTTATCAGTTCGATGGGTTGAGTCCTAATTATCGGCTGATTGTAGAAAAACAAGGTGTTATGGATAGCGTTCTGGTAGAAGTAGAAACTCAGGTGTCAACTGCGCTTCCTAATACCGAAATAGCAAATGCGCTCAAGGCAAAAATAAAAGACACCATAGGTATTAGTATGCAGGTACAGTTATGTAAACCACAGTCTATCCCACGTAGTCAGGGCGGAAAATTGAGTCGAATTTTAGATAAGCGGATATAAAATCCAAAATCAACCTTAATACTTATTGTGAAAATACTCCTGTTGGCGATCTTCCTTGTTTTGCTTGGAAACCGCTTCATTGGCTCGTAATTCAATGCGTCTTATTTTTCCACTAATTGTTTTGGGAAGGGAAGGTGCAAATTCTATGATTCTAGGGATTTTATAGCTAGCTAGTCGAAATTCACAAAACGAAAAGAGTTCCTCGGCTAATTGAGCATTGGGTTGGATTCCTTCTTTAAGGATAACAAAGGCCTTAACTGCATATGCGCGTATGGGATGCGGACTAGCTACAACAGCAGATTCTATAATATGGTCATGTTCTATTAAAATGCTCTCTACCTCAAAAGGACCTATCCTATAGGCTGATGCTTTGATGACATCATCGTTCCTACCAATAAACCAGATATACCCATCTTCATCTTTATAGGCTTTGTCTCCGGTATAGTACAAATTATGTTTAAAAGCTTCTTTCATACGCTCGGCATCGTGGAGGTATTCCTTAAACAAACCATTATTCTTTTTTATATCAGTTCTTACACAGATAACTCCTTCTTCTAATGGTGGTAGCTCATTTCCTTGCTCATCATAAATACCGATATCATATAAAAAGATGGGTTTACCCATCGATCCAGGTTTTAGTTTCTGCCCTTGAATGTTAGCAATGAGTGCGGTTGTCTCTGTTTGTCCGTAACCGTCTCTAATGCGCACTCCTGTTCCCTGTTCCCACTTATCAATAACGTCGGGATTGAGGGGTTCTCCGGCAGCACAACAACTGCGTAGCGATAGCTTATAGTTTGATAGATCTTCTTGTATGAGCAATCTTATGACGGTAGGAGAGCCACAAAAAGTACTAACTCCTAACTCTTCCATTGTTTTTAATTGTGCTTTGGGTTCAAACTTATCTGTTTGATACACCACTATGGTCGCTCCCGCATTCCAGGGCGCAAAAAAGCTGCTCCATGCAAATTTTGCCCATCCAGGCGAACTTATATTATAATGAATATCAGAATCAGAACACCCCAACCAGGATAGGGTAGATAAATGGCCTATGGGATAGGTATATTGGGAATGAACAACAATTTTTGGAAGCCCTGTAGTTCCTGAGGTAAAGAAATGGAGAAAGGGCGTATCTGCTTTTGTTTTTGCGGCTTGTGCTTCAATCGATTCTTGCTGCACGGTTTCAAAACCTATCCACCCTTTACGTTGCGCTCCTACAATGATTTTAAGTTTTATGGACGTATCACTCTGCTTTTCAGCTTGATCAATAGTCGCTGCATAATCGCTGTGGGTAATGATTACATCGGGCATCAAAGTCTCAAAACGATAAACTAAATCTTTTGAAACCAAATTTGTAGCCGTAGGCATAAGGATGTACCCACCTTTCATAGCTGCTAAAAAACTCAACCAGTTTTCAGGAACGAGGGGAAGCATAGTATAGATAACCTGACTTTCTTTAACACTATGATTTCTAAGTAGATTGAGTAATTGATTGGAACGGTCATAAACCTCTTGAAATGAGTATTTTTTTATGTTGTCCTTGTATTTCCAGATTAAGGCATCCCTTTTTCCCTTATTTTTTAC
>CAZDFA010000072.1:0-12812 GCA_964504555.1 uncultured Flavobacteriaceae bacterium
GCCTTTATATATCTCGTTAAAATTACCAATAAGCAATAGTTATTCTAAACTACACAGCTGTAAATTGGGTTATTTGAGATTCTGAAATCCCTATCTAGGGTTAGGTAGAAATTCAGAATGACAACACTATTTTTAAATAATCTTTATTGGTAGTTATAATACAGAAGTTTTTCCCTTTCGTTTTTCCTTAACTTATCCTTTAGTTCCTTCTGTACTTCCTTTATTTTCAAACAAATATACCTCCCCCATTTTATATTTTCCAAATTAAAAGTGTTAAAATTCTACTTTAGAGTATTTTAGGATTCTTTAAACTACCTTTGCGCCTTAACAAACCTCAGGGTGAGGTTGGCGTGTTGCACGAAGCAGTTTAGGGTAGTTACAGCTAAATCAACATAAAATAACAGTACTCTTTTGAATAAAAAGCCGAATTTCTTCATTAAAAATACTCAGTAGCGCTTTGCTATACCTGCGTTTTTTGCCTCGAACTTCTACTTTTTCTTTTAAAATATTATATGTCATTTTATATCAATTTAGCTATTAGTTTTGTCTTGCTTCTATCAACACTTTTTTGATAAAAGCATTTTTATGACATTTAATGATCTTGGCTTGCAGGAAGAAATCCTTCAAGCAATTACCGATTTAGGCTTTGTAAAGCCTTCAGAAATTCAACAAAAATCTATTCCTGTATTACTCCAAGATGATACCGATATGGTGGCACTGGCACAAACCGGTACAGGTAAAACAGCTGCCTTTGGTTTTCCATTGCTGCAACGCATAGATCCTGATTCTAAAACAACACAGGGGCTTATTATTGCACCAACACGAGAACTCTGTTTGCAAATCACCAATGAGTTAAAACTGTATGCCAAATACCTAGAGAAGGTACGCATTGTCGCTGTTTATGGTGGAGCTAATATTAATGAACAGGCCAAAGCACTTAAAAAGGGTGCGCAGATTATAGTAGCTACACCTGGGCGTATGCAAGATATGATCAATAGGAGATTGGCCAATATTAGCCAACTGGGTTATTGCGTGCTCGATGAAGCCGATGAAATGCTGAATATGGGTTTTTATGAAGATATCACCTCCATCCTATCCAATACACCTGATGATAAATTAACCTGGCTCTTTAGTGCTACGATGCCTAAAGAAGTAGCACGTATTGCTAAAGAATTTATGCATAAACCTACCGAAATAACGGTAGGAAGTAAGAATACCGGGGCAAAAAATGTCTCTCATGAGTATTATATGGTTAGCGCTAGAGATCGTTACCAAGCACTAAAACGCTTGGCAGATGCTAACCCAGCTATTTTTTCGGTAGTATTTTGTCGAACAAAAAGGGATACCCAAAAAGTTGCCGAACAGCTTATTGAAGATGGCTATAATGCTGCGGCTTTGCACGGCGACCTGAGTCAAAACCAGCGGGATTTGGTGATGAAGAGTTTTAGAACACGGCAAATACAAATGCTGGTTGCGACAGATGTTGCTGCTCGTGGTATTGATGTAGATGATATTACCCACGTAATAAATTATCAACTTCCAGATGAAATAGAAACCTACACGCACCGATCTGGTAGAACCGGTCGTGCTGGAAAAAGTGGTACATCTATGGTGATAATCACCAAAGGTGAAATGCGTAAAATAAAACAACTGGAAAAGATATTAGCTAAGTCTTTTGAGCAAAAACAAATACCCGATGGTATGGAAATTTGCCAAGTACAATTGTTTCATTTGGCTAATAATATTCACAATACCACAATAAATACAGAAATAGAATCCTACCTGCCAGCCATTACCGAAGTTCTTGAAACCAATACTAAAGAAGACCTTATTAAGAAGTTGTTTTCAGTAGAATTCACTCGTTTTTACAACTATTATAAAAAAGCCAAAGATCTGAATCAAAATGCAATGGCTGATGCCAAAGCAGAAACTGGAGACACCACACGTTATTTTATAAATATAGGTCGTAAAGACGGTTTTGACTGGATGAAACTTAAGGATTTACTTAAAGATTTAACCAAATTAGGTCGTGATGGTGTGTATCGCGTGGATTGTAAGACTAATTTTTCCTTTTTTAATACCGACACCAAACACAAAGAACTTGTCTTTTCTATTTTTGAAGACTTTCAACTAAACGGTCGTAAGATAAATGTGGAAGAGACGACTAGTAATGAAGGCAGCAGTCGCAAACGATCAAAGGGTTCTAGAGATTATAAGAAACATAACTCAAAATCCAATACTAGAGACAAAGCAAGGCGTAGCGACAGAAAACCTACCCGCGCAGAACGAGGAAAAAACCGTGAAAGTGATTTTCCGCCGAAAGGCAAAAGTCCATTTTCCGGCAGGCGAAGGAGATCGAGGTAGTGTTATTATTTTGCCAATAAAACCATTTTGGTACGATTTTCTCTAGTAAAATATATAATTTAACACCAGAAATGAGACTAACCCTATATAGTTTACTTTTCTTAGCACTACTATCGCTACAGACGGTTGTTGCTCAGGAGACTCAAGATAATACTGCAGAAGAAGAGTCTACCTCTATTAAAGGTATTGTGCTCGACTCTCAAAATGACGATATTCTACAAAACGTAAATATTGTTAATCTTAATAACGTAAAAGGAGCGATTACCAATGCCGATGGAGAATTTGAAATTCAGGCCAAAGCAGATGATACCCTTTTCTTTTCTTTTATTGGATATAAAACACTACAAGTCCGGGTAAGTAATGACTGGGTCAAGTTTGGCGATGTAAAAATCAAAATGACCGAAATAGGTATTGCTTTAGAAGAGGTTATTGTACAAGAAATACAATTAACGGGTTATCTAGAAATTGATGCCAAAAATATTCCAGTATATAACAATGCACGCTACAGTATCTCTGGATTAGATACGGGGTATGAGCGAGGCTCTTCGGCACCCGGAGCTGTTTCTAGAGCTTTAAGTGCTATTTTTAATCCAGCTGATTTCCTGTACAATATTTTTTCTAAAAAACCGCAACAGCTTAAAAAGTTGCGCAAAATGAAGGAAGATGACAAGGTCCGTAATCTGTTAGAAAAGAAATTTGACAGAGAAACTCTTAGTGCTTTACTTCAAATTGAACGTGTAGATATAGATGAAATATTGCGCAACTGTAGCTACTCAGAAAATTTTATCCAAACCGCCAACGATCTTCAAATCTTAGACGCTATCGCCGAATGTTATGAAGAGTATCGTGTACTGAGTAAAAACTAGCCTATTCGGTACTATGCAAGGCAATTCTGTTGCCTTCAGTATCCAAGAAAATACCCATAAACCCATACTCTTTGCTTATTTGTGTTTTTTTATGAACTACCTGACCTTCATCCTGAATTACATTTTCTAGAGTTTTAATAATGTCACTACTATTAAATAGAGTAACACACTTTCTTTCTGAGGGATATAGCCCTCTTGTTGTATTGGCGAGCCAGTAGTTACACCTTCAACCCTGGGCAAGTAATAAAAACCCCCATCAACACGCCGCCAAAATCTACTTCATTAACGGTTATATCCAATACATTTTTCATAAAATTAGATCATCCTATTCATATCTAAAACTGGGATTTCAAACCAATTTACACGCAATGTATTTTTCATTTTTCCAGTATTGCTTTTAGATAGGCAAGGCCTTCTTCAAAATCTTTACCTACAGTTTTATCCATATTAAAAAAGAGGAAGAATATAGAAAAAGGGAATTTATTCTTCCCAGAAAAGCCCCAAGTAACTTTAGTTTCGTTGGCGGCTATTGATTTTGTAGTTAGAAAGCCCTCACTTTCAGATTTCCAGGGTTTAAAAAATCGCAAACGTGAATCAATCCGTTCATCTGATATTATCTTCACAATCTCTTGTTCCCCTGACCCAACATCTTTATTGCCTTCCCATCTGGCTATAAACCCAACAGTCCCGTCTTTGCCAACGAATTCTTGATTCATATCTGGATCTTTTTTTTTCCAAGGCGACCAGTTGTCTTGGTTTTTAATAGATTTTAAATAGGTGAAAACCGTTTGCTTGGGAGCAGCAATAGCAATACTTCTTGACACGGTATAGCTACTAGGCGCTATCAAAGCTAGTATTAACACAAGAGCAATGATACCACCTAAAATGTATAAGAAAATCATAATAAACATTTAGTAATATATTAAAAGTACTAAAAAATAAAATCTCATTAACACCCTTGGGGTTGTATTGTATACGATGTTCATTTTCATTAATTTTCGGATTGCTAAAACTACCTATGACCAACACACCACGAGCAGCTCAAAAGCTAGATTCTTTTTTTAAAAAAACTTCTCCTTGGAAAAATGGTATTCTTCGCTTACGCGAAATCATAAACAGTACCGAACTCGTTGAAGATTTTAAGTGGAATTTCCCAGTATATACCTTAAATGGAAAAAACATTCTAGGTCTGGGCAAGACCAAGAATTATATGGTAATCTGGTTTTTTCAGGGTGTTTTTCTAAAAGACAAAAAAAGCCTATTAGTAAACGCACAAGAAGGAAAAACCAAAGCATTGCGCCAAATGCGACTATCTTCTACAGAAGACATTGATGATGCTGTTATCCTAACATATATAGAAGAAGCCATTCAAAACCAAAAAGACGGCAAAGAAGTCAAACCGAAACGTAATACATCTAAGGTTTTGATTCCAACCGAACTTCAAACTGCATTTAAAAAAACACGTACGCTCAAAGATTCTTTTGAATCACTTTCACAATCTAAACAACGAGAATATGCAGAGCATATTGGTAGCGCTAAACAAGAAGCTACTCGCTTAAGACGACTACAAAAGTGTGTCCCCCTAATAGAAAATGGGGTTGGGCTGCATGACAAGTACAAAAACTGTTAAGCACGCGTAAACAACGTATTTATAAAATGTAAATATTAGAATTTAAACTTCCAATAATAAGCTTAGCTTAAACTTTCCTTTAAAACTTCTGATTTTATTCATAATAATTTTGAGAAATTAAAATTTCAAACAGAATATTATGAGAAAAATTTATCTAATTTATTTAATGGTATGTGTGTCGCTTTTAGTGAAAGCACAAAACCTAACACCTAATCAAATGACTGCTGGAGAAAGGGGCGCTGGAAGTGATGCCATAATAAACTTTGACAATACTACAATACCTATTCAGGAAGATGAAGGTATGATAGAAGTTCCTGTTACCATTTCTCAAACTGCAACACTTAGCGTTGATGTATCAGTTGTTTTTACTAATGATCTCACCGGTGCTTTTGATACAACAACAGCAACTGTAAACTTTAGCAATGGCGGCGCAACAACTGTAGCTGCTTCATTTAATTTTTCGGATAATAACGATCCTAATCAAGACTATTACGTAAATGTAGAACTGACTAATAATACCGATGGGCAAATAGGAGATGATAACCAAGCTACTATTTATGTGATCGATGATGAAACACATGCCCCAGAAGCAGCTAACATCCTTGATATGGAACTTTTAGTAAGCTATGACGGTGTTGCCGAAGCAGAAATAGTTACCTATGATGCGGGTTCACAGCGCCTTTTTGTTTCCAATAGTTCAGATAATGGAGTTGAAATTGTAGATTTTAACGATCCAGAGAACCCGTCATCAATTGGATTAATTTCTATGGCAGCCTTTGGTGAAGAAGTTACCAGTGTTGCTGCTTTTGATGGCGTGGTTGCCATTGCCGTTGCAGGAGAAGATCAGGCAAATGGTCGTATTGTCCTTATAGATAATGATGGTATCATTCTTTCAGATATTGAAGCAGGTGCTTTACCCGATATGGTAACCTTTACTCCTGATGGTTCACAAGTGCTTTTTGCAAATGAAGGGGAGCCTAGTGAAGACTACCTCACCGATCCTGAAGGGTCTGTTGGGATTATTGATGTTTCTGTTGGTGCTACTAATGTTACTCAGGATAATGTTACTATTCTTAATTTCAATGCTTTTGATGATCAGATTGATGATTTAAGAGATGCAGGTGTGCGCATTTTTGGCCCTAATGCTTCGGTATCTCAGGATTTGGAGCCAGAATTTATTACGGTAACTCCAGATGGATCACAAGCCTTTGTAGCGCTACAAGAAAATAATGCCGTGGCTATCGTCAATTTGGTCAATATGGAAATTGAAGCCATTGAGTCTTTCGGAACAAAAGATATGAGTCTTGAAGAAAACGCTACCGATATCTCCAACGAATTACCTTTTGTATTCCTTTCTACCTGGAATGTACACATGATGCGTCAACCAGATGCCATTGCCAATTATACGGTGGGAGGTGTTAATTACATAGTTACTGCAAATGAAGGTGACGGCCGTGAGTATGATGCCTTTGAAGAAGTAGAACGTGGTGATGATTTTGATTTAGATCCCACGGCTTTTCCAAATGCTGACTTCTTACAAGATGACAATAACCTTGGTCGACTAGAATTAACAAATACTATGGGTGATACAGATGGTGATGGTGATTTTGATGAACTATTTGCTTTTGGTGCTCGCTCCTTCTCTATTTTCAATTCTGAAACTGGAGAATTAGTATATGATAGTGCCGATTTACTAGAGCGCATCACAGCAGAGGATCCTGTATTTGGAGCTATATTCAACACAACAGATGATGAAAATGAGTTCAAGAACCGTAGTGATGACGGTGGTCCGGAGCCAGAAGGTGTAGTTGTTGCGCAAATTGGAGGAAGCTATTATGCCTTTATTGGCTTAGAGCGCATTGGCGGAGTGGTTGTATTTGATGTTACAGATCCTACGGCACCTACCTTTGAGACCTATGTAAACAACAGAGATACGACCCCAGGCGATGATCCGGCTGGTGATCTTGCTCCAGAAGGTTTAATCTATATCGCACCAGAGGATAATGCAACAGAAACAGGCTTACTTGTTGTCGCAAATGAAGTAAGTGCAACTATATCTGTTTATCAATTGAATAATGATACCCTAAGTACAGATGATTTTGAAACCTCGGAAAACGCAATAACTGTTTTCCCAAACCCTGTAGAAGATGGTCAATTATTCATTAGCCAGACAACAGATTTTAATCTTTATGATATTGCAGGAAGAAGATTAATGAGTGGAAATAATGCTGCAAGCGTGGACGTTTCTGGACTTAGATCCGGTATTTATGTAATACAGTTTGCAAACGGTGCATCTCAAATAATAAGCATCAAGTAATAAAAGGGTATATATTTAGCAGTAAAGGTCTCTCTTTTTGGGAGACCTTTTTTATTTTACTTTCATGTGAAAAAATTGTAACATTAAGACTTCAATTGATACTTATTGTGTACCAACCATAATTTATATTGGAAAAAGAATCACAAGATAAATTTGTTTCCCTCCTAGAAAAAAACCAAAACATTGTGCATAAGGTTTGTAGACTCTATGCCAATGGTCAAGACCAGCACAATGATCTCTTTCAAGAAATAACCATCCAATTATGGCGTGCATTTCCCAAATTTAGAGGAGATGCCAAATTTAGTACATGGATGTATCGCGTCGCATTAAATACCGCCATAACGCTCTATCGTAAGTCTAAGCGAAGTATTAAGACTCAAGATTATGATAGTGTCATGTTTAAAATATCATCAGAAGAGTATGATGATACCGTTGAACAACAATTAAAACAAATGTATGCTGCGGTTAAGAACTTAAATGACATAGAAAAAGCCTTGGTCTTTTTATATTTAGAAGACAAAAATTATAAAGAAATATCAGATACATTAGGTATTACAGAAGTAAATGCTCGCGTAAAAATGAATCGAATAAAAGGCAAATTAAAGAAACTATTAAATCCTTAAGGATATGAGTGATGAATTAGAGTTACTGAAAAAGGATTGGCAAAAACATGATAAAGAATTGCCTAAATACACAGCTAGTGAGATCTACCCTATGCTGCTCAAAAAATCGTCTTCCATTGTAAAATGGATTTTTATAATAAGTGTTGTAGAATTTGCCTTTTGGAATTTAGTTACCCTATTTCTTGGACCTGTTGTAGATGGTGATATTAAGTCATCCAAGGCATTAGAGAATTTTGAGAAATATTTTCTTTTTGTTCATATTACCTTCTTAATGGTATTCATCATTCTTTTCTATCAAAATTTCAGGAAAATAAGTGCTGTTGATTCTGCAAAAAAGTTAATGAAGAACATTTTAAAAACAAGAAAAACAGTTACTTATTATATTTACAGTAGTCTCATCTTACTTTTGATAGCTGCAGTTGTTACCATAGAGCTCGTAATTTTAAATAATCCAGAAATTTTTGAAAACGTCAGTAAAACTTCAATATACTTAGTAATGATCATTATTGGGCTAGCAACACTTAGCTTATTCTGGTTTATTTATAGACTTCTTTATGGGCGTCTTATGAACAAATTGATAATAAACTATAAAGAGTTAAGCGAACTTAATCAATAAGTCTCTTTTACACTAATTTACCAAATTTTCCTTTTTAAGTGATGACATCTTTTTATGTTTTCGATGTGTGATAAATAACACATTTTAATGAAAACTAAATTTATTTTACTCATTCTTACATTAAGTATTCTAGCAGGTTGCAATCAAGATGATGATGGCAACAATGGAAATAATCTTAATAATCCTCAATTGGCAAATGCCACATCTCAAATTTGTCCAGAAATTTCTGGACCTAATGCAGTACATTGGGATGTATTACATGGTATTCCAGTGACACAATTTTCACAAATTCCTGTTATCCAAGATTTAGGTGGTTTTTTTGCACATAGTGCATTTCCTGGTTTGGGATTTTCTTTTCCAACCGGATACTCTGCTACCGAAATAGATCCTGGTCAATCAAATCTTGTTGGAGCTAATGTAATTAGAAGCGACAACCGTGCAATCTGGCGTATGATCACAGGAGTCACATTAAATGGAAATATTCCCGCTAGTGATATTATCGACAACGAGATAAATGCCCTATTTGATTTTTTAGGAGTAGTTGGTACAAATGCAACATTGATATGTAGCGAAAATGAAGACGGACCAAATGGAATAGGTCAATTGAGTTTTAGCTCAAGATTAATACAGTTTGGAGAATTTACAACTCAAGCTACCGTTCGTGTTCAATTTGTACCTGAGCTAAATTCTAGCTTTGTGTCTACATTTTTAGTAAGTGCTCCAACGACAGAATTTGATGCCACAACATTAAGTACATTCTTACCAATATACTTTCAATTGCTAGTCGTAGATGAAGATGCTCGCGATTCTGATCTTGATGGCACACCAGACAATCAGGATAATTTTCCTTTTGATCCAACGAGACAATAACCAATAACACTAGGGGGTTTTTGAAGTAAGGCAGTTTGGGGTAAACTAATATTCCCACTGCCTTTTTTTATTTAGTTCTTCCTCTGCGGCAAGTTCTTCGGCAGGTATTACTTTAAGGAAAGAGGGATGTTGTTCAATAGCATATTCAATTTGTTCTACTATGTCTTCAATTGTATCATTTTCATAATCAATAGTTAGCGACTCTTTAATCTCCATAGATTGTAGAATCCCTCGCTTTTTTATGCGAAATCCCTTCCTGTCAAAACTTCGGCGAAAACCATCAATTACAATAGGAACAACAATAGGCTTGTATTGTTTGATAATATGGGCAGTCCCCTTTCTAATAGGTTTCCACGGTTTGGTTGTGCCCTGCGGAAAGGTAATTACCCAACCATCATGTAAAGCGAGACCAATGTTTTCGGTATCTTTTAAATTTACAGAACGGTCAATCTCTTTACCCTTTTCTCGCCAGGTTCTACTCACAGAAACTGATCCCGCATAGGTTAGAATGCGTGGTAAGAGTCCACTTTTCATCGTTTCACCGGCAGCGACGTAGTAAATATTGAGTTTAGGTTTCCACAAATAGCCTATATTTTTAATAGAATCTATTCTTCCGCTTAAGCTCGCATTAAACACATGAAACATAGCCGCTACATCAGCAAAATAAGTTTGGTGATTAGAAACAAAAAGAACTCCTGTATCTGGCAATTTACGTAGGACCTCAGATCCTTCAATATACAGTTCATTAAAACCTCTATAACGCCGATGGGTCATTGCTCCCGCAATGCGTATGAGCCATCTTTTCAAAAAAAGTATATGTCCAAAAGGATTGGTTTTAAATAGTCTCATAGCTAATTAACGGCGGCACACGAGCGTATGCTCACTTCAAACAAATATACAAAACCACTCCAGCATCAAACCTGCTTTATTAGGGCTTTAATCTCATTGAGCATCATTGCCGTTGCTCCCCAAACTACATGGCCTTTTAACTGAAAAGCTGGTACTTCCATTGTTGAGGCATATGAAGTAGATAAAGTAGTTTGTATAACATTAAAAGGGTCAAGAAATTCTTGCATTGATACTTCAATAAGGGCTTCTACCTCTGTCTCTTGTGGGCTAAAAACAGGTCTATTTTTAACATAACCCATAAAACATTGTACTAAAAAGTTACTCGGTGGAATGTATGCCTCAGTAATAGGTCTAATGATATTAATTAAACTTCTATCCACGCCCACTTCTTCTTCTGTTTCACGTAAAGCTGTATCATTCATATCAAAATCTTCAGGCTCCACTTTACCACCTGGAAATCCAATCTGGTTGGAATGTACTCCTTTGTATGTCTTGCGTAATATCAAAATAAAACTGGTTTCTCCCCGGGTATCAGGATAAAACAAAGCCATGACTCCTGCTTTTTTGGGATTGAGTTTTTCAATGTCTATATCGCTTAATTCTTTAACACGCTCCATAGGAGCCATTTCAAAATGTACAGTCTTACCGGGCAAGGGTAATTTGTTTATTTTTGGTATTTGATGTAAAAAAAGATCAAATTTCATCTATGCGCTACCTTCTTATTTTATTGGTTTTTTTGCTTTTAAACAGTAGTTGTGAAGATAACAAAACTCAAAAGAATCAAGACGAAAAATCTCAATCTGTTAATGTAGATACTATTGCCCAAGAAGAGGTCAAAAAAGAGAAACCTGCCGAAAGAGGGACCCTAAAAAATCCTATTATTAGCTCTCAAGCTATGTTTAAGGATTATATGTACGCGTATGGCAAAGAAAACCCAGAAACTAAAATCCGTATAGAAACACGGTTTGGTAACATAGAAGTGCGTCTCTTTAAAGACACGCCATTACACCGAGCTAATTTTATACACCTAGTAAAACGTGAATATTTTAATACTACTCAGTTTCATAGGGTGTCGCCAGAATTTGTAATTCAAGGAGGTAATAATGACACCCAAGGCACAGCGCGCAATCGGGCGAGTATGGGAAAGTATCTTATCCCGAGTGAAGCCAAGTATAAACATACCCGAGGTGCATTTTCTGCTTCAAAATACAGTGAACAGAACATTAGCAAAGCTTCCCACCCTTTTGAATTTTTTATTGTACAATCTCGTAACGGCGCGCATCACTTAGATGGAGAACATACCGTTTTTGGGCGGGTAACAAAAGGAATGAATGTGGTCGATAAAATTAATTCACTAGAAGTTGATGGTACCGAATGGCCCTTGGAAAATGTTTATATGAAGGTTGTGATTATTGAGTGATTTATGGTTATTAATAGCTAGCCTCCGGCTACTTTATACTGGTTATTGAACTTTTACACTGATTTACTTAACCAGATTCATATACCGCTGCAATAAGGTTGGGTGCGAATAATTTAAAGCTACATACAAAGGATGTGGAGTCAGATTGCTGAGGCTACTTTTTGATAATTTCTTAAGCGCAGCGATCAAGGCTTCTCCATTATAGGTTTCCTTAGCATAATTGTCTGCTTCGTACTCATGCTTGCGCGAAAGCAGACCCATTAAAAAACCTGTTATTGCCGAAATAGGGGTATACAAAATTCCAAAAGCTACCAAACCGATATGAAATGAAGGAGTACTTACCCCTAAGGCTTCCGAAACCAATGGCTGCGATACAAATAGCGAAAACAACCACAAGGTAAAGCCTGTAAGCACAATAGAAATGATGAGGTTGGTAATAATATGTTTTCCCTTATAATGACCTACTTCATGAGCGAGTACAGCTACAATTTCTTCCTCTTCTAACTTATTGATCAGGGTATCGTAAAGGGTGATTCGTTTCTCGCTACCAAAACCTGAAAAATAGGCGTTTGCTTTAGTGCTGCGTTTACTCCCATCAATCATAAAAATATTATGCAGCTTGAAGCCTACTGTTTTTGCATAACCTTCAATTTTTTGACGCAGATCACCATCTTCTAATGGCGATTGTTTGTTAAAAATAGGTACTATAAAACGTGCATAAAACATATTCATAAACACCGAAAATACAGTAATAACTAACCAAGCATATAACCAAAATTGTTGTTGGGTTTTTAGGTAAATCCATATAATAAGTGCCAATAGTCCCCCTCCAATTACCATAGCCATTAGCCCTCCTTTTATGATATCCAGAAAAAAGGTTTTTTTGCTTGTTTTATTAAATCCGAATTTTTCTTCGATAACAAAGGTATTGTAGTATCCAAACGGAATAGAAAACAAACTACTCCCTAACATGATTACTCCAAAAAATAACAAGGCCACACCAATAGGATTTGCAGTAATAGTACGCACCCAATGATCTACTATAGCAAAGCCATCAAAAAAGAAAAAAGCAAGAGTAAGTAATAAACTAAAAAAACCAGATAAATTGGAAAATTTGGCTTTTTCCTTTTTGTAAGCTTGAGATTTGGCATACTCAGCTGCATCATAAACATCGGCTAAAGGTTCTGGGATCGGGTCATTAAAACGTTTTGCATTTAGCCTATCCAATACAAGACCAATAAGATAACTACTTACTAA